>NZ_JBIWKB010000003.1:0-282242 GCF_044765425.1 Streptomyces sp. NPDC102462
GTCCCGCCGACGTACAGCTCACCCGGCACACCCACCGGCACCGGATGCATCGCCGAATCCAGCACGTACGTCCGCATGTTCGGCAGCGGACGCCCTATCGGCAGGACGTCGGCCTCGGTGTCGCCCGTCACCGCGAGGATCGTGGAGCCGACGGACGCCTCGGTCGGGCCGTACTCGTTGATCAGCTCGGTGTCCGGGGCGAGTGACCTCCAGCGCTCCAGCGTGGCGCGGGTGAAGGCCTCGCCGGCCACCACCAGCACCGGCGCCAGCGCGGCCGCCTGCTCGGCGGTGAGCTGCTGGGCCAGGACGTCGAGGTGACCCGGGGTCACCTTCACGAAGCTGTACGGTCCCGAGGCGAACAGGTGTTCGCCCAGGTCGGCCAGGGTGACGTGCTGCCCCACCGTGTGCACGGCCTGCCCGGTCACGAGCGGCGCCCACAGGTTGGGGACGACCAGGTCGAAGGCGACCGAGGAGAACAGCGGGGCGCCCCCGGTGCCGCGCACGGCGAGTTCACGGGCCGCCCAGGCCACATGGTTGACCAAGCCCCGGTGGGTGACTTCGACACCCTTGGGCGTGCCGGTGGAACCGGAGGTGAAGATGACATAGGCCAGCCGGTCCAGATCGTCCACCCGCACCGGCGCGGTGGCCGGCAGCCCGGCGAGGTCCGGCAGCTCGCCGAGCGTCACCACGGCCGCGGACGCCTCCCGCATGGTGGTGACCCGGTCCGCCGGGTAGGACGGGTCGGCCGGGACGTAGGCGCCACCCGCCTTCCACACCGCGAGCAGGGCGGTCAGCAGATCGGGGCCGCGGTCCAGCCGGACCAGCACCCGGGACTCGGCTGTGACGCCGAGGCCGCGCAGGTGGTGGGCGAGCCGGTTGGCATCGGCGTCCAGGTCGGCGTAGGAGACAGTGGCACCCGCGTGCTCGACGGCGACTGCGTCCGGGGTGCGGGCGGCCTGCGCCTCGAACATCTGCAGCACGGTGGCGGTCTCCGCCTCGTGCGCGGTGTCGTTCCACTCCGCCGTCTGCCGCTCCTGCTCGCCCTCGGGCAGGAAGGTGACCTGGGCGTCGCCCTCGGGATCCGCGGCCATCGCTTCCAGGACCTGGCGCAGCATCTGTGCGAGCCGTTCCGTGGCGCTGCGGCTCAGGGCGCTCCGGGAGGCGGTGAGGACGAGGTGGCCGATGCGGGCCGAGACGCCGAGCGAGAACTCGGTGGGGCTGTCGTCGATGCTCGCCAGGTAGTCGACCTGGTCGTGGTCGACCTGGTCGAAGTCGTGGTAGCTGAACCGCATCTCGACCAGCCGCTCGGTGTCGGCGAGCTCGCGCTGGATGACCGGCATCGGGTAGGTGCGGTGCGGCCAGAGTTCGACCTCGCGGGCGAACACGGCGGCGACCAGCTCGCACCAGGTGGCCGCGGAACGGTCGTACGCGAACGGCAGCGTGTTCAGGTGCATGCCGTAGACCCGGTCGGCGCCAAGCACCTCGGGCCGTGCGTTGCACACCAGGCCGGTGAGGAAACGCTCCTCCGGCGTGAGCATGCTGAGCGTCTTGAGGTGGGCCGCGTACAGCACGCTCTTGAGCGAGGCGCCCGCCCGGGAGGCCAGTGCGCGCAGCCTGTCCTCCAGGTCGTGGAAGGGCACGGGGACGCGTCGGGGGGCGCCGCCGTCTTCCGGGTCGCCGCGCCACGCGGCGGGCACGGTCAGCGGCGGGTAGCCATCGACGACGGACTGCCAGTAGGCGCGGGACTCCTCCGAGCCCAGGGCGTCCAGTTCCGCGGCGATGAAGTCGGCGAACCGGACGGCCGGGGCGCGGGACCCGGCGGGCTCCCGGCCGTCGCGGATGCGGCCGTACTCCTCCAGGATCTCCATCAGCAGCGAGTGGTGGCTCCAGCCGTCCAGGATCGCGTGGCACTCGGTGTTGGTGATCCACCAGCTTCCGTCACCGGCCACGTGCGCGTGCAGCCGCAGCAGCGGCGGCGTCGCGAGATCGAACAAGGCAGCGCGTTCCTGTCGGACGAACTCCCGCAGTTCCGCGAGGAGCTGGTCCTCGGACAGGTGGGAGACGTCGCGCACGCCGACGGGCAGTTCCGCGGTCGCGTGCACCAGCTGCATCGGGACGGAGCAGCCGGTCAGATCGAAGGAGGTGCGCAGGACGTCATGGCGGGCGGCGACCACGGCGGCGGCCGCACGCAGCGCCTGCGCGGAGAACGGCTTTTCGTCGCGGATCCGGAACGACGTGGCGTTGTGGTACGGGTGCCTGCCGTCGTCGGTCAGCATTTCCACGACCATGCCGAGCTGCACCTGCGACAGCGGGTACGCGTCGACGACGCCCTCCGGGAGGCGGGCCACGTCCTCAGCCGTGATCAGTGCGAACGGTTCCACCGGCCGTCCGGCGCCGGCCGGCGCCGGACGGCCGGTGACCAGTTCGGTGATGCGGGCGACGGTGCGGTACTCGAAGACGTCGCGCACGGCGACGTCGTAGCCGATGGCCCGCAGCCGGCCCACGAGGGCGACGGCACGGATGGAATGCCCGCCCACGTCGAAGAAGCTGTCCTCGACGCCGACGTGTTCCAGGCCCAGGACATCCGCCCACACGGCGGCGACGCGCTCCTCGGCGACTGTGCGTGGGGCGACGGACCCCGTCGGTCCCAGGGCCTCCCGGCCGGGCGCGGGCAGCGCCCGCTTGTCGAGCTTGCCGTTGGTGGTCAACGGCAGCGCGTCCAGGGCGACGAACGCCGCCGGGACCATGTACGCGGGCAGCCGGCTCGCCAGGTGGGAGCGAAGGGCAGCCGGCGCCGGCACGACCCCGTCGGCCGGGGTCACGTACGCGACCAGCCGCTTGTCGCCGGGAGCGTCCTCGCGCACCAGCACGACCGCGTCCCGCACGTCCGGGTGAGCGGACAGCGAGGTCTCGATCTCGCCCGGTTCGATGCGGAAACCGCGGATCTTGACCTGGTCGTCGCTGCGGCCGACGAACTCCAGCCGCCCGTCCGGGAGCCGGCGGGCCAGGTCACCGCTCCGGTACAGGCGGGACCCGGGCGGCCCGTACGGGTCGGGCACGAACCGCTCCGCGGTCAGCCGCGGCCGGTTGAGGTAGCCACGCGCCACACCGGCGCCGCCCACGCAGATCTCGCCGGGTACGCCCACCGGCACGGGACGGCCGTCCGCGTCCAGCAGAAACACGCTCAGGTCCGCCAGCGGGCGGCCGACCGGACTGGCCCCCGGCGAGTCCAGGTCCTGCCCGGTCACTCGGTGGTAGGTGGTGTGGACCGTGGTCTCGGTGATCCCGTACATGTTGACCAGGGCGACCCGTTCGAGACCGAACCGCTCGGCCCACGGCCGCAGATCGGAGACCTCCAGCTTCTCGCCCCCGAAGACCACCGCACGCAGGGCCAGCTCGGCGTCGGTGCCGACCAGGGCGCGGAACGCGGTCGGCGTCTGGTTCAGGAACGTGACCCGTTCGCGTGCCAGGAGGTCGAGGAAGTCCTCCGGGGAGCGCACGACGGAGTCCGGGACCACCACGAGGTGGCCGCCGTACAGCAGTGCTCCCCACATCTCCCACACCGAGAAGTCGAAGGCGTAGCTGTGGAACAGGGTCCACACGTCCGTCCCGGCAAAGGCGAAGTGCTCGTGGCCGCGGTCCATGAGGCGGACCACGTTGCTGTGGGTGAGCGCGACGCCCTTGGGCCTGCCGGTCGAACCCGAGGTGTAGATCGTGTAGATCAGGTTCTCCGGGCTGCCGGCGACGGCCGGGGCGGTGTCCGGCTGGGCCGCGATGAGATCCGCGTCCCCGTCGAGCAGCAGCAGCTCCCCGGTGAACGGCCCGGCGTGGGCTCGCGTGGTGACGATGACGGAGGCCCGGGCATCGTCCACGATGTAGGCGATCCGGTCCGCAGGGTTGGCCGGGTCCAGCGGCAGGTACGCGGCACCGGACTTCAGGATGCCGAGCAGTGCCGGCATCAGCTCGATGCCGCGCTCCAGGCTGAGACCGACCAGGGTCTCCGGGCCCGCCCCCTTGGCGATCAGGGCATGGGCGATGCGGTTGGCGCGGGCGTTGAGCTCGGCATACGTCAGAGCGGTCCCCGCGAAGGAGACGGCGACGCGGTTCGGGGTGCGCGCGGCCTGTTCCTCGAACAGCTCATGCACACGGCGGGTCACCGGACGCGGCTGTCCGGCCGGGCTGATCAGCACGGCCCGCTCCTCGTCCCCGATGATCTCCAGCGCGGACAGGTGCGCTCCGGGGGCAGCGGCGATGCCGGCGAGCAGGCGCAGCAGATGGCCGCAGAACCGCTCCGCGGTCGTACGGTCGAACAGCGCCGTCGCGTACTCCAAGTGCCCGCCGAGCGACCCGTCGCCGCCCTCACGCAACTGCAGGTCCAGGTCGAACTTGGCGAACTGTCCCGAGCCCTCGAAGGACGACACCTCGATGCCGGGCAGCTCGAACGCGGCATCCCGGTCGCCATGCAGGGTGAACGCGACCTGGAACAGTGGGGTGCGCGACAGGTCGCGCTCCGGCCCGATCGCCTCGACGGCTTGGGCGAAGGCCAGGTCCTGGTGATCGTATGCGTCCAGCACCGTGGCGCGGGTGCGAGCGAGCAGCTCGGTGAACGCCGGGTCGCCGGACAGGTCGCCGCGCATCACCAGGGTGTTGATGCCGTAACCGATCATCTGCTGCAGCTCCGGGCGGCCTCGACCGGAGACCACGGTGCCGACCGCGATGTCGGTGCGGCCCGTGTAGCGGGCCAGCAGGGTCTGGTAGGCGGCGAGGAACAGCATGAACAGCGTGCTGTCCTGGGCGGCTGCCATCTCGCGCAGCCGGGCCGCGAGCGGTTCCGGCACCTCGAACGGCACCGCGGCGCCCGCACCATCCCGCACCGCCGGACGCGACCGGTCCGCGGGCAGATCGAGCGGGGCGAGGTCCGCCAGCCGGTCTTTCCAGTAATCGATGTGACGTGTCATCACGTCCTGGGTGAGCTGCTCGCGCTGCCAGGCCGCGTAGTCGGCGTACTGCAAGGCGAGCGGGGCCGGGGCCGTGCCGTTGTACAGCTCGCTCAATTCCTGGCCGAAGAGCCGGGTGGACCACGCGTCGCAGGCGATGTGGTGGAAGACCACCGCGAGCACGTGCTCGTCGGCGGACATCCGGATCAGCCGGCCCCGCACCGGCCAGTCGCGGCCCAGATCGAAGGTGCGGGACAGGTCCGCCTCGACCAGGGCCTGCGCCGCCTCGTCGTCGTCGGCCTGCGAACGCACCAGCGGCAGCGGACCGGGTGCGTCGACGACCTGCACCGGCTCGTCGTCCCGCAGGACGTAGCGGGTGCGGAGGATCTCGTGCCGCTCCACCACCCCCTGCCAGGCCCGGTCCAGGGCATCGGCGTCGAGCGGGCCGCGCAGCCGCAACACCAGCGGCACCAGGTACTCGGGGCTGTCGGGCTCCAGCCGGCTGAGGAACCACATCTGCTGCTGCCCGTACGACAGCGGCAGCGAGGCGCTGCGTTCGGCGCGCGGAATCCCCGCACGGCGCGGTGCGGTGGCACGGCCGCCGGCGAGGCGGCGACGCAGCAGCTCAGCACGGAGCGCGTCGGCATCGGTGCCCGAAACGACGGGTGTGTCCATGTTCCCGGTGCTCATGCCAGGTGCTCCTTGCTCCGCGATGTGGTGTCGGCGGTGGGAAGGGTGCCGACGGCGTTCAACAGTTCGGTGTCGGACAGCGCGGCCACCTCCGCGGCGACGCGCTCCTCGACGACCGCCGCGAGCTGGGCGACCGTCGGGCCCTCGAAGACCGTGCGGACGGCGAAGTCGATTCCGTACTCCTGCTGGATCCGGGAGATCAGGCGGATCGCGAGGATCGAATTGCCGCCGATGTGGAAGAAGTTGTCGTGCGCACCGGCCTGGACGCCGAGCAGCTCGGACCAGATCTCCGCGACGGCCTCCTCGACCGGGCCGCGCGGCGGGACGTGCGCGTCGCCGTCGGGCAGCCCGGGTGCGGGCAGCGCCCTGCGGTCGACCTTGCCGTTGGCGTTGACCGGGACGGCCTCCAGCGCGGTGAAGGTCGCCGGGATCATGTACTCCGGCAGCCGCGGCGCGCAGTGCGCGGCGAGGTCGGGCAGTTCGGTGCCGGGTTCGGTGGGCACCGCATAGCAGGCCAGCGCGGGCTCGCCGCCCTCCGGCCGGTGGACGACGACCACGGCCTCGCGCACCGCGGGGTGCGCCGCCACCACGGTCTGGATCTCGCCGAGTTCGACGCGATAGCCGCGGATCTTGACCTGGTCGTCGAGCCGGCCCAGGAAGGACACGGCGCCGTCGGGCAGCCGGCGGACCAGGTCCCCGGTGCGGTAGAGGCGTGCGCCGGGCTCGGTGGCGTACAGGTCGGGCACGAACCGCTCGGCGGTCAGCTCGGGCCGGCCCGCGTAGCCGCGGGCGACACCCGTGCCGCCCACGTACAGCTCCCCGGCCACGCCGACCGGGACCGGCCGCATCGCCGCGTCCAGCACGTACATCGTCATGTTGGGCAGCGGCCGCCCGATCGGCAGGACGTCCGGAACCGGCCCGGCGCCCTCGGGCGGCACGGGGTGGATCGAGGTTCCGACGGACGCCTCGGTCGGCCCGTACTCGTTGATCAGTGCCATGTCGGGGGCCAGCTCACGCCAGCGCGCGAGCGCGTTGCGGGTGAACGGCTCGCCCGCCACCACCATGACCGGGGTGAGGGCGCCCGCCTGGGCACGGGAGAGCTGGTGAGCGAGGATGTCCAGATGACCCGGCGTCAGCTTCAGGAAGCTGAACGGGCCCGCCTCCGCGAGGCGCTTGCCCAGCTCGGACGTGTCCGTGTCCTGCAGCAGCAGGAACAGCCGCTGACCGGTGACCAGGGGCGCCCACAGGTTCGGCACCACCAGGTCGAAGGCGACCGAGGAGAACAGCGCCGCGCCGCCGTAGTCCTGCCCGGCCAACTCCCGTGCGGCCCACGCCACATGGTTGACCAGCCCCCGATGGGTGACCTCGACGCCCTTGGGCGTGCCGGTCGAGCCCGAGGTGAAGACGGTGTACGCCAGCCGGTCCAGATCCCTGGTGCGCGCGGGCGCGTCGGCAGGCTGCAGGGCGATCTCGGCCGCGTCGGCGTCCACCCGCAGCACCCGCAGCCCGGGCACGGTGAACCGCTGTTCGTACGCAGAGGAGGTCACCACGACCCGCACCCCGGCCGCCTCGCACATCGCAGCGATGCGCTCCGCCGGGTACGACGGGTCGACCGGCACGTAGGCGCTGTCCGCCTTCCACACCGCGAGCAGCGCGGTCACCAGCTCCGGACCCCGGTCGAGCAGGACCGCGACGCGTGACTCGGCGTCGTCGCACAGGGTGCGCAGCTGGTGGGCGAGACGGTTGGCGGCGGTGTCCAGCTCCCTGTACCGGACGGTTCCGGCGCCGAAGGCCAGGGCTGTGCGCTCGGGGGCGGTGCGGGCCTGCTCCTCGAAGCGCTCGACGACGGTGCGCCCGTCGTGCTCGTACGCCGTGTCGTTCCACTCGGCGACCAGCAGACGGCGCTCGTCGTCGCCGAGCAGCTCCAGCTCGCCGAGGGGCGTCCCCGGGTGCTGCGCGACCCGGTCGAGCAGAGTGAGGAAGTGGCCGGCCACCCGCTCGGCGGTGGCCCGCTCGAACAGCGAGGTCGCGTACTCCAGGACACCGTCCAAGGCGCCCTCGGGGGTCTGCCGCATGAAGAGCGACAGGTCGGTCTTCGCCACCTGCCAGACCTCGGTGAACGCCGCCAGGTCCGAGTCGTCGGTGACGACGGAGGTCACGCCCTCGCTGTGCAGGTCGAAGGCGGCCTGGTAGAGCGGCGTGCGGGACAGGTCGCGTTCGGGCTGGAGCTCGTCGACGAGCCGCTCGAAGGGCAGCTCCTGGTGGACGAAGGCCGTGCGGGCGGTGTCCCGGACCCGCCGCAGGGCCTCGGTGAAGGTCAGTTCGGCGGACAGTGCGCAGCGCACCACCAGGGAGTTGAGGAAGAAGCCGACCATGTTCTCGGTCTCGGGCCGGGTGCGGCCCGCCACCGGGGTGCCGACGGGCACGTCCCACTGGCCGCTGTAGCGGGCCAGGAGCGTGGCGTACGCCGTCAGCAGCGTCATGAACGGGGTCGCACCGTGCGCACGGCCCAACTCGGCCAGACCGGCGGCCGTCTCGGCCGGGACCCGGAAGGGGACCATCGCGCCGCGCGGGTCGCGGACCACGGGACGGGGGCGGTCGGCCGGCAGGTCGAGCGGGGTGATGCCGTCCAGGGCGGTCCGCCAATGGGCCAGCTCGCGCTCGACGACCTCCTCGGTCAGCCAGGCGTGCTGCCAGGCGCCGTAGTCGGCGTACTGCATGGCCAGAGCGGGCAGTTCGGGCTCGCGGCCGTCCTGATACCAGGCGCACAGCTCGCGCAGCTCGCGGTCCAGGACCACCGTCGACCAGCCGTCGCAGGTGATGTGGTGCAGCGTCAGCAGCAGCACGTGGTCCTCGCCCGGCAGCCGCACCAGCAGCGCCCGCCACAACGGCCCCTCAGCCAGGTCGAAGCCGCGTGCGAACTGCTCGCCGAACAGCGCAGGCACCTGTGCGCGTCCGGCGTCCTCGACGCGCAGCTCGACCCGGGCGGCACCCGGTTCGTCGATGATCTGGCGAGGCTCACCGCCCTCGGCGACGTACCGGGTGCGCAGCGGCTCGTGCCGGGTGGCCAGCGCGTCCAGGGCGCGCCCCACCGCCTCCGGCGCCAGCTCGGCGGGCAGCCGCAGGAACAGCGGGGCCACCCACTCGGGGCTGCCGGGGTGCATCCGGTCCAGGAACCACAGGCGACGCTGCCCGGAGGAGAGTGGAAGGTCACCGGAACGCGGCACTGGGATGATGTCGGGCTCTTCGTGGGCCACGGCGGGCTGCGGGTCAGTGGTGGTGCCGGCCGGGGCGGGCTGTGTTCCCGTCGGGGGCGCGGTGAGCAGTTTGGCCTGGGACTCGACTGTCGTGGCTGCGAACAGGCCCCGCAGCGAGACCTTCTCCCTGGACGCGGCGCGCAGTCGCGCCGCCAGCCGGGTCAGCTGGAGGGAGGTGCCGCCCAGGGCGAAGAAGTCGTCGAACGCGCCGACGCGCTCCTTGCCGAGCAGTTCGGCCCAGACGCCGGCCACCAGCTCTTCCGCGGCGTCGCGCGGGGCGGTGTACTCCGGCTGCCGGGCGGCGACGATCTCCTCGGGGCTGGGCAGCGCGGCGCGGTCCGCCTTGCCGTTGGGCAGCTGCGGGAAGGCGTCGAGCGTGTGGAAGAAGGACGGCACATGGCTGTTGGGCAGCCGCTCGGCCAGGAACACGCGCAGCTCGGCGGCATCCACGGCGGCGCTCGCCGTCAGATGCGCGGCCAGCCGCTTGCCGCCGTCCTCGGCCGGATACGCGGTCACGACTGCCCCGGTGACAGACGGGTGGGCCACGAGTGCGGCCTCGATCTCACCCGGCTCGATGCGCACCCCGTTGACCTTCACCTGGTCATCGAGGCGGCCCCGGTACTCCAGGGTGTGGTCGGCACGCCAACGCACCTGGTCGCCGGTGCGGTAGAGGCGGGCGCCGGGCTCGGTGGCGTACGGGTCGGGCACGAACCGCTCGGCGGTCAGCTCGGGCCGGCCCGCGTAGCCGCGGGCCACCTGCTGGCCGCCGACGTACAGCTCGCCGGGGACGCCCACCGGCACCGGGGCGCCGTTCGCGTCGAGGACGAGTAGCTTCGTGCCGGGTAGCGGTCGGCCGATGGGCACTGCGCCGGTGGTGACCGACGGGTCGGCCTGCTGTGCAGTGACGTCGATGGAGCACTCGGTCGGACCGTAGGTGTTCCACACCTCGACGCCCTCGCCGGCCTTCTCCCGCACCCGGGCGACCAGTTCGGCGTGCAGGGGCTCACCGGCCGAGAACAGCAGCCGCAGCGCGCCGCAGCGCTCCCAGCCGTTCTCCGCCACCAGCACCCGCAGCACGGACGGCACCACCTGAAGCACGGTTACGTCGAAGTCACCGACCGCGCGCAGCAGCGCCGGCGGGTCATGCTCGGCACCCGCCGGGGCCAGCACCACAGTGCCGCCGCAGACCAGCGGGGCGAAGATCTCCCAGCCGGCCGCGTCGAAGCCGACGGTCGTCTTCTGCAGCACTCGCTCGCCGGGACCGAGCCCGTGCCGCTCCACGGTCCAGCCGACCCGCCGGGCGATGCCCGCGTGGGTGACGACCACGGCCTTGGGGCGGCCGGTGGAGCCGGAGGTGAAGATGGCGTACGCAACGTTGTCGGGGCCCGCGGCGACGCCGTCCCCGGGGGCGTCGCCGGCCTCGGGAAGCTCATGGGGATCGACGCGACGCGCACCGGCCTGGCGCACGGCAGCGTCCAGCTCAGGTGCGGTCAGCACCCATCCCGCCCCGGAGTCGCGGATCAGGTCCGACAGCCGGGCCGCGGGCTGGGCGGGGTCGAGCGGGACGTAGCCCGCCCCTGCCCGCCACACGCCCAGCAGCGCGACCACCAGGTCGAGCCCGCGGGGCAGGCTCACCCCGACGAGCGTCTCGGGCCCTGCGCCCAGGTCCCGAAGGCAGCGGGCCATGCGTGCGGACGCACGGTCCAGCTCCTCGTACGTCACCGCCCGGTCGCCGTCGACGACGGCAACGGCGTGCGGCGTACGGAACGCCTGCTCGGCGAAGCGTTCCGGAAGCAGTTCGGCGTTCACGGCAACTCCTGTCACAGACCTGGGTGTCGGGCGGTGGCGGACTCAGGCCGCGGAGGACTCGTCCATCCGGCGGCGCAGGCTCAGCGGGCGCATGTCGGTCCACACCTCGGTGATCCGGGCCAGGCACTCCTCGCGGGAGCCCTCGGTACCCTCGGCGTGCCAGCCGGCGGGCAGCTCCCGTCCGACGGGCCAAAGCGAGTACTGCTCCTCATCGTTGAACACCACGCGCTGGCGGGGGCCTTCGGTCTGCTCGGTGGTCATGGGAACTCCTTCAGCCGTACGAGTGGACAGGCGGGGTCGGGCAGGTGGGCAGGGTGCACAGAGGTGGACGACCGCAGGCGGGCAGCCGTACCGGCGTGACGCTCAGGCCGGCTGGAAGTCCTCGACGCGGACGCCGAGCCCGCGCCGCTCGGCCTCTTCGCGCACGTACTCGGTCAGCGTGATGTCCAGGACACCAAGGCCGAACGGGGAGTAGACGACGGGCCGTTCCGGGACGCGGTGCAGGGTCACGGTGCCGCGCAGCAGCGCGCCGATCTCGGCGGCGACGAAGTCCCGGTTCCCGGTGGCCTGTTGGGCAAGGTCGAGAGAGGTGCGCTCGCGGCAGACGTGGTCCGTGTCGTCGACCACATTGACCGCGCCGAGGATCGCCCCGGCCGTCAGGTCGCGCAGCGAGACGTGCAGCACGGTGGTGTCCGGGCCGCATGGGGTCAGGTCCATGTGCGGGGTGGCAGCAGTGGTGGCCAGCGACACCAGCCGGTGCTCGCCGAGGGCCGCCGCCAGGTCGGTCACCGAGTGGGCCTTCACCTCAGGCACGGCCTCGGCGCAGCGGTCCGCGAACGCCTCGGCGCGGGCCGGGTCGGAGTCGTACAGAGCTGCTTCGCGCAGCCCGGGCAGGGCGGCGGCCAGGAAGCGCAGGATCTCCAGGTTGATCACGCCGCAGCCGATCAGCAGCACGGAGGCCGGGGGCCGCTCGGCGGTGAGCTCCGCAGCGGCGAGCGCGGCGCTCGCGGCGGTGCGTTTGGCCGAGATCACGGCGCCCTCAACGAAGGCGACGGGGCGGCCGTGGTCGAGGGAGTTGAGCACGATGGCGGCACTTGCACGCTCGGTGCCGGCGGCGACGTTGCCCGGAAAGGAGGCGATCCACTTCATCCCGGCCGCCGGGCGATCGCCGCCACGGTAGGCCGGCAGTCCGATGATCCGGTCGCTGCGGTGGCGCTCCTCGGGAAAGCGCAGGAACGTCGAGTGCGGCAGGGATGTCTGGCCGGCATCGTGCAGCCGATAGGTGTCGGCGACGAGGTGGATGATGTCCGTCTCGCGGCCGGACAGCACCTCCGCCACGTCGGTGCGCCGGAGGATCAGCATGGGGTTCCCTCTCTGCGGGACAGGCGAGGACAAGGGCCGGAGGTGATGGCGAAATGGGCCCAAGGCGGTGTGGGCAGAGCCTGTGGTGATGCAGCGATGGTGGGCTCCGGCGCTATATGCGCCCTATACGTCCCGTCCCGCCGCGCCCGGCCCGGTGCCGACGGGATCACCGCTCCCGTACGGCCTCCAGCTCGTACCCGCCCGTGCCCGCCAAGAGGGGATACTGGTGGACCTGGAGTGTGAAGCCATGGCGGTCCAGCAGGTCCTGGACTGCGGTGAGACGGCCGGCCACGTCGTGGACCTCGGCCACCACCGTGTGGATCAAGGGCCAGTGGCAGTCCTCGATACCACGCAGGACGGCCAGTTCAGCGCGTTCGACATCGACCTTGAGGAGGTCGACACGTGGGACGTCGTAGCGACGCAGCAGGTCAGAGAGGGTCACGGCAGGGACGGTGCACTCGACGCCCTCGTGCAGGCCTTCGACCAGTTCGGCGGCGTCCTCGGGATCCACCCCGCTGTTGCGCAGGAAGGCCAGGGTGATCTCGTCGTCGGCAGCCCGATCGGCGTGCAGGCCGGAGTTACCGGGGGCCTCGGGGTAGTACGTGAAGCGCAGCCGGCCGGGCTGCTCCGCGACGGCCGCGCACTCCGCCGCCCAGCCCGGCGCCGCGTGCTCGGCGAGATTGCGCACCAGGCAGGCGTGCAGTGCGGGCGCCGGCTCGGCCGCGATGACGCGGACGTGCGGCCGGGTTCGCGCACAGAGAACCGACATCAGTCCGATGTTGGCGCCCACGTCGACGACCGTGCTCCCGTCCCGCAACCTCCGTGCCGCCCGGTCGTACGCCCCCGGCGGCAGCATCTCCCTCCACATGACCGCCGCCGCCGGGCCGTTGGTGCACCACACGGCGAGGCCGTCAGGCAACTGCTGCCGCAGGGGGTCGCCGGGATGGGGGACGGTTCCTCCTGGGGAGCTCATGCCGCCCCCGACCCGAGCGCGAGCAGGAAGGCCAGGTCGTCGTGGGCGACGAGGGAGACGTCGGACACACGGGTGGCGGGCGTGTCGAGGGAGGTGTCGAGCAGACGACGCCAGGTGTCTGCGAACCGTTCGATCGTGGCCGCGTCGAACAGATCGGTGTTGTAGCGCAGCACAGCCCGGAAGCCGTCGGCGCCCTGGAGCACCTCCACGGTCAGGTCGAGCTGCCCCTCCTGCTGCGGCACGTCGCAGAGTTCGGCCCGCAGCCCGCCGAGCCGCACCGGCCCCTGGTACAACCCGGGCACCGGCAGCCGGTCCGCGGCCACCAGCGTGCAGGAGATCCGGAACAGCGGCCCGCGCGAGGGTCCGCCGTCCAGCAGCTCGACGGGATGGCGGGCGTGTGCCATCCCGGTGCGTAGCTGCTGCTGCGCCGACTCGACGACGTCCAGCAGCGTCGTCGCGGATGAGAACCGCCCGACGACCGGCAACACGTTGACGTAGTAGCCGACCGCCTCGCGGGTGCCGGGCGTGAACCGTGTGGTGGCCGGGCAGCCGATGAGGAAGTCGTCCCCTGCGCCGGAACGGTTCAGGGCGGACTGGAAGGTGCCGAGCAGCCACGCGAACGGTGTGAGGCGCCGATCCGCAGCCGCTCTGTGTATCCGTCGCCCCGTCGCCGTATCCAGCTTCACCTCGTGGGTGGCACCGTTGAGAGTGCGCTGCACCGGCCGCGGCCGGTCGGTGGGCAGCTCCCCCGCCCGGCCCCCGGCGCACACGCCCTGCCAGTATGCGGCCGCCCGCCGCCCGCGCGGTGAGGCGACGAAGTCCCGCTCGGCACGCACCTGTTCGTCCCATGGGGTGACCGCACCGGGCGGGGCGGCGGGTGCGCCCTGCCCGGTGCGGGCGCCGTACTCGGCGAACAGGTCACGCACCAGCAGCCACTGTGAGGTGGCGTCGCTGACCAGATGGTGGGTGGCGGTGACCAGCACCGCGTCGTCCGGCGCCCGGCGCAGCAGCACCGCGCGGAACGCCCCCGACTCCGTGATGCGGAACGGCTCCTCGCCCGCCCGCTGGGCGAGCAGGAACAGCCTTTCCTCGTCGGTGTCCGGCGCCTCCCGCACCTCCAGCCGCACCGACTCGGGCGCCATGAGCAGCCGTACGGGCCCCTCGTCGGTGGCGGGGAAGCGGGAGCGCAGCAGCTCGTGCCGTTCGACGAGTGCCGTCAGCGCCCGCTGCAGGACCTCGGTGTCAACGCGGTCACGCAGCCGTACCGCGAGGACGACGTTGTACGCGGAGCTGTCCGGGTCGATCCGGTGGGCGAGCCACAGGGCCTCCTGGCCGGTGGACATGAGCATCGGCATTCAGTCCTTCCACAGGTGTGAGACGTCGCCGAAGTTCTCGCGCACCCAGGAGTCCGAGTAGATGGTGTCGAGATAGCGGTCGCCACCGTCGGGGAAGATGAGGACACAGTTCGAGCCCTCGGGTATGCGGTGCTTGATCTTCCACAGCGCCGCCACGGTGGCACCGGACGAGCCGCCCGCGAGCACGGCCTCCCGGTTGACGAGCCGGCGGCAGGCGGTGACGCACTCCAGGTCGGAGATGTGCACCACCTCGTCGGCGGCCGAGGCATCCATCAGCGGCGGTACCACGGACGCGCCGTGCCCCGGGATCAGGCGCTGGGTGGACTCCAGACCGAAGATCGCGCTGCCCAGCGCGTCGACGGCGACTATCGTGGTGTCCAGACCGCGTGCTCTGATGTGGTCCCGGCAGCCGCGCAGGGTGCCGAAGGTGCTGACCGAGCAGAAGAGGAAGTCGATCTTGCCGTCCAGGGCCTCCTCGATCTCCCGCATGGTCGCCTCGTGGGCCTTGGGGTTGAGCAGGCTGGTGTACTGGTTGGGCCAGTACGAGTCCGGTATCCGGTCGACCAGCTCGCGCACCCGGCGCAGCCGGACCGGCAGGAACTCGCCGGTCAGCTGGTCGCGTTCGGTCACCACCTCCACCTCGGCGCCGAAGGCTTTGAGGATGGCGAGGTTCTGCCCGGTGGTCTTGCCGTCCACCACACAGATGAAGCGCAGTCCGAAGTACCGGCAGATCTGGGCGAGTCCGACGGCGAGATTGCCGGAGCTGGACTCGACGATCACCGAACGGCCCGGCTCCACGTCGCCGCTGCGGATGGCTGCGAGGAGCATGCCGAGCGCGGAACGGTCCTTGATGCTGCCCCCCGGATTGAATCTCTCGATCTTCCCGAATACGCGGGAGCCCAAGTCCGGCAGCAATTTTTCGAATGCGACGAGTGGGGTGTTTCCTACGGTCGACAGAATGCCAGGGAACGTTTTCTCGGGCATGGCTGTTCGCCCCTTCCCGGAGAAGCGATGCGGAAATGGCGCGCGTCCGCCGTGTCGCGGCGCGCGGAAACAGGGCGGGCCGGGGCCGGTCTCCCCCAGAGGAGGGAGGACGCCCCGGCCCAGTGCGGCGCCGGTCCGTCCGGCGGACGACGGTTGGATCCGGTCCGGTCCGACGGCCGGGCTAGCGGGCCAGCTCGGCGGCGAGGTGGGCAGTGATCGCGTCGATGGTCGGGTGGTCCCAGGCCATGGTGGGCTCCACGACGAGGCCGAAACGGTCTTCGACATCACCGCACAGCGTGAGGGCGTACACGGAGTCCAGGCCCAGCTCGGCGAGGTCTGCGCCCGCGTCGATGTCGGCCGGGGTGAGTTCGAGGTAGTAGGCGACCCGGTCGACGAGCCATTCGCGGATGGTCTGCGTCGAGGTGGCGGGGTCCTGGCCGGCGGACGCGGAGCCGACCGCGGTGTCGGTGACGGAGGCTTCGGTCATGGGGCAACTCCCTTGACGGGTACGGCCCGCGGGGCGAGCCGGGTGCGGAAGAGGTCGAAGGTGCGGGCGTCGTCGTGGCGAGCGGACAGCTCGTCGAAGAGCGCCCCGGCAGCGGCCTGTGACAGCGCCCCGCGGCGCGGGCCGAGCCGCCCGGCGAGCCGGTGCAGCGCCGCCGTGACCCACAGCGGGTCGGCGAGGAAACCGTCGGAGCGCCGCGCCATCCGCCAGACGCCCAGGCAGGCGGCGGCCGCGAGCAGCAGCGCATACCGCTCGGCCAGCAGGAAGGAGCGGCGCCCGGCGACCGGGGTCCTCTCCAGCGGTGGCAGGGCGGCGCTGCGGCGCGCCAGATCGGTGAGCGCGTCACTGAACTCGACGGCCAGAGCGGCAAGTTCGGCCAGCGCGGGATGGCCGGCCGCCTGCCTGGCCAGGTCCCGGGCGAACAGCGGGAGCCGGCTGGCCAGGCCGTCGGCCCCGCGCGTGGTGAGCTCCAGCCTGCCGAAGTCGAGCGGGGGCAACGGGTCGTGCAGGCGGAACAGCGCCTCGTCGCCGTCCGGCCCGGCGGTGCGGGCGTCCAGCGCGGGCTGCCAGGCGCGCTCGGCGAGCCGGGGCAGTTGCGGGACGATGTTCGCCAGGCACACCGCGCCGCTGGCGTGGGCCAGCGCCACCACGGGCAGGTCACGCGCCGCCTTCTGGAACGCCGCGTACGGCCCTTCGCGGACGTAGCTGCGGGCGCCCAGCACCACGCCGAGCCGGTAGGAGTTCTCCTGGAGCAGCTTGGGCACGAGGTACTTCACCGCCGCCGAGCGCACGCTCGCCTCGGCGGGCCGCAGGTGCAGAGTGCGGGCAGCGACCATGGACAGCGCGTCACAGATCAGCAGGTCCACGAAGGCGTCGGTGAGCACCGAGCGGGGCAGCTGCAGCGCGCTCACCGAGGCTCCGTACAGCCGACGTTCCCTGGCGAAGGCGAGGACCGTGCGCAACTGGCTGTCCCCGACGCCGACGACCATGCCGGGCAGCACACTGCGGGTCACCTGGAAGACCTTCAGTACGGTCTCCATGGCGACGCCCTCCTCGCCGAGCAGGGCGTCGGCCGGGACGGGACAGGAGTGGAAGCGTGCTCCCCCCAGCAGACAGCCGCGGACCCCTGAGGTGGGATAGCGGGCACTGCGGTCGACGTGCCCCTCCGGCAGAGCGTCGAGGTCGACCAGCAGATGCGAGTGGCCGCGGCTGCCGGGCCGTTCGTCGGTGCGGGCGAAGACCACGGCGGCCTCGGCCCGGCCGATGTTGTTGACCAACTGCTTGCTGCCGTCGAGGAGATATCCGCCGTCGGCCGCGGGGCGCGCGGTGAGCGAGATCCGGGTGAAGTCGCTGCCGTGGTCGAGCTCGGTGTAGGCGGCGACGATCCGGCCGCCTCCGCACAGCAGATCGGCCGCCCGCTGCTGCTGCTCGGCGCTTCCGTCCGACCAGATCGGCAGCCCCGCGATGAAGCTGGTGACGCCGTGGCCGATGGCCAAGGCACAGTCCCGGCGGAAGATCGCCCGCATCAGCAGCGCGAACCGGTCGGAACGCTCGAAGCGGCCGCCGAGCGCGGCCGGCACGAACTCGGCTCCCAGCCCGTACGCGGCCAGCGCCCGTTCGCCGTCCGCGGATAGTTCGCCACGCTCGTCGGCTTCGAGGACGGCTGCCGAGCCAAGCGGATTGGTGGGGTCGTAGGGGTCGCCGAGCAGGGTCTCCAGGCGGTCGAGGCGCTCCAGGGCGGTGTCACGCCAGGCGTCCGCGCGGACCTCCGTGGCACTCGTGGTCGACAGGTGCGTCATGCCGCGTCCTTGGGTGAGGCGGTGGGGGCCGGCCGGTCGGTGGCGGTGCCACTCGTGGCGCTGGTGGCCTCGGCCAGCGGGCAGTGCAGCAGGGAGAACAGCAGCCCCCGCTCGTGTTGGGTGTGCAGTGTGGGCAGCAGGGCATCCAGGGCCGGTCCATCCGCGTCGTCGTCCAGGTCGGGCGTGCCGGTCAGGCGGTGCAGCAGCCGGACGAGTACGGCGTCCAGCCAGGCCGCGTCGTGCCACAGCGGGCTGTCGGCCGCGGCACCGGCCCGGTTCTCCAGCCAGAGGTGGAGGCTCGCGGCGCCGGCGTACACCAGGGCATACCGGCCGGCGGAGGCGAACGCCGCCTCTGGGACGGCGCGGGCGCTGTGCCTGTGCGTGGCCAGTTCCTCGTGCACCTCGTCCGCGACCGCGAGCAGCCGCACGGCCCGCTCGGTCACGGAGGGCGGGGCCAGCTCCTTAACGCGGCGCACCGCCTCCGGCAGGGACTGCACGACGCTCACACCCGCTCGGGCGTACAGCGTGAGCCGGTCGTGGTCCAGCTCCGGCGGCGGTCCGTCGAGGCGGGCGGCGGCCGTGACCCCGTCCCGGTCGGCGAGGCTCTTGCGGTAGCCGCGGGCAAGCACCGGGAACTGGTTGATCAGCGAGTTGAGGTTGACGGCCGTACTGCCGTCGAAGATGCCCACGATCCGGTGGTCGCGCTCCAGCTTCTGGAAGGCGCCGTCGGCGAAGTCCTCGACCAGCATGGCGCGTGCGCCCAGCAGTCCGCGCAGAGCGCCGATGACCTCGTCGCCGAGGGTGGGCACGAGGTACTTCACCACCGCGGAGACCGCGCTCAGCTCATCGGTCAGCGTATGCACGGAGCGGGTCGCGACGAGACTCGATGCCTCCATGGCCAGCAGGTCGGCATAGGCCTCGGCGAGGGTCCGCGCGGCGTGCGGCAGGTGGGCCAGGGGACGGCCGTAGAGCCGGTGGGTGCGGGCGAAGCCGGTGGCGATGCGCAGGGCGTGGTCGGCCATGCCGAGGGACATCGCCGAGCACAGGGTGCGGGTGATCTGAAGGCCCTTGAGGAGGATCTCCAGGCCCGCCCCTTCGGCGCCGACCAGCGCGTCGGCGGGGAGTTCGGCGCCGTCGAAGGCTATGCCGCTGATGTCGGCGCCGCGCACGCCATGGGTGGGGACGCGCGGAAGGGACCGCCAGGTGCCGGGAGCCAACCGCGCCTTGTCGACCAGGAACAGACTGAAGCCGCGGCTTCCGCCGTCGGGCCCGGTGCGCGCCAGGACGCACACGAACTCAGCCCGTCCGGCGTTGTTGATCAGCCACTTCTCGCCGACCAGCCGCCACCCGCCCGCAGTGCGCTCGGCGCGCAGCTCTCCGGCGAGCAGGTCGCTGCCGTGGGCCCGCTCGGTCAGTGCGAGGGAGACGACGGCCCCCTCGCACACCCGTGGCGCGAGAGCGCCGGCCTGTTCGGGCCGCCCGGCCAGCCAGACCGACACGGCACCGAGATAGGTCTTGACGTGGCCGAGCGCAACGGTGAAATCCCGCCGGGCCAGGATCCGGATGAGCTGCGACAGTTCCTCGGCGCTGCGCAGTTCGCCACCGAACCGGGCGGGCACGAACCACCGGGGCAGCCCCAACACGTCCAGCTCCCGGCACACGTCCGCCGGGAACTCCTCCGCCTGGTCGGCCTGCGCAATGCTCCGGTGGGAGAACACCCGCCGCCCGTCACCGGGATCCCCGAGCCGTACCTCCAGCTCCCGGCCGAGCGCATATGGATCCCATGCCTCGCACTCGGCCACAGGCGGCACTCGTATCTCATCCGCGTCCCGGCCGACCCCGCAGGCTGCGGCCACGCCCGCCGAGTGCCCGACGCCGCGCGCCCCGCCGCCGGGAGTGGCGTCGGCAGCGTCCCCCCGGGCGCGGAACGCCGCGCGCAACTGCGGTGCCAACTCCTCGTGCAACGTGCTCAGTTCTGCCTCTTCGAACAGGGTGCGCATCAGCGTGCGCCGGATCTTGCCGCTCGTGGTGCGCTGGATGCGGCCGGGCTTGACGAGGACCACGCCACCGACCCGGACGCCCAGGCGCTGGGCCAGGCGGGCGCGGGCGGTGCGGGCCAGGGTGGCGAGGGTCTCGGCCGGAACGCCGCGGCTGTGGACCTCCTGGACGGCGACGATCTCTTCCGCGACGGAGCCGCCGGGTCGGGAGGCGAAGACCGCGGCGGGCAGGTCGCCGAAGGCCGGGTCGAGGTCGCGCAGTTCGCGCTCGATGTCGTGCGGATACAGGTTCCGGCCGTGCACGATGATCATTTCCTTCAGACGGCCGGTCACATACAGGTGGCCGTCGCGCAGCGCCCCCAGGTCCCCGGTGCGCAGAAACGGCCCGGCACCGTTGGCCGTCACCGCGCGGAACGTCCGCTCGGTCTCGGTCGGCCGGTTCCAGTAGCCGAGTGCCACGCTGTCGCCGCGGATCCAGATCTCGCCGATCCGGCCGTCGGGCAGCACCGCACCCGTGTCGGCAGCGGCGACCCGCACGTCCAACCCGCGCACGACCCCACTGCTCGCCAGCTCCCGCACCGCACCGCCGGACCGGCCCGCCGCCTCCGTCACCAGGCCGCCGGCCAGCGCCTCCGCGTCCGCGCGCAGCACCGTCGGCGGCTCGTCCACGGGCGTGCCGGAAACGTAGAGCGTGGACTCGGCAAGGCCGTAGCCGGGCAGCAGGGCGCGCGCCGAGAAGCCCGCGCCCGCGAACCGCTCCGCGAAGCGGGCGAGGGTCGCCGCGTCGACGGGCTCGGCGCCGTTGCAGGCGTAGCGCCAGTGGGACAGGTCCAGCCCGGCGGTCTGCTCCTCGGTGAGGCGGCGCGCGCACAGGTCGTACGCGAAGTTCGGCGCACAACTGATGTCGGCCTTGTGCCGGGCGATGAGCCGCAGCCAGGAGACCGGCCGTTTCAGAAACTCGGTCGCCGACATCAGCACCGCGGTCCCGCCCAGATACAGCGGGGCGAGCATCATCGCGATCAGGCCCATGTCGTGGTAAGCGGGCAGCCAACTGCACCAGGTCATGCCGCCGTGCCAGCCGTGGCTGTCACGCATCAGCCGCAGGTTGTGCTGCAGCGCGCCGTGCGAAACCATCACGCCCTTCGGATCGCCGGTCGACCCGGAGGTGTACTGCAGGAAGCACAACTCGCCCGGCGCAACGGCGTGTTCGACCCAGGCCGGCGAGTCTCCGGCGCGCTCCGCGGACTCCACCGCGACGGCTGTGACCCCGGCGAGCGCCGTCCGCTCACCCTCCAGCCAGCGCTCCACGGCGGGCAGACCCGCCACGTCGGTGAGCACCAGCCGAGCGCCGGTGTCCGCGGCGATCGCCGTCGTACGGGCCTCCTGGCGCCCGAAGCCACCGGGCAGCGGCACCGGGACGGGTACGGCGCCCGCGTAGAGGCAGCCGAGGAAGGCCCGGACGAACGCGGTGCCGGGACCGCAGGACACCAGCACCCGGTCGCCGATCGCCGTCCGCCCGCGCAGCCACTGGGCCGCGGACCGTGCGGCCCGGTCCAGTTCCGCGTAGGTCAGGCTCTCCTCGGCCGGCCCGGTGCCGAACCGGACGGCGCGGTGAGCGGGCTTTCGTGCAGCCCCGCGGCGCAGCGCGCTGATGAAGCTCTCGAAGTCGGTCACCCCAACTACTCACCCTCTGCGGCTGGTGGCGCCGCGGTCGCACAGCAGCGGTATGTCGTTCACCCAACCGGCGCCCGCTATGCGGCACCTATATGCGGCCATCCGGGCACGGGCAGGGGCGGATCGGTGGGAAACGGCGCCGGCCGCCGCACGGCGCCGGCGGGGCGGTGCCGTACGGCGGTCCGGAATCGGTCGGCCGGAAGGGCGGCTCAGCCGCATCCGCCCGCGTGGCCGTCGTCGACGGACCGCTCGGGCTCGATGAGCGCGGCCTCCGGCCCGCCCTGGGGTTGCGTGAGTCCGGGAGAGCGGCCGGTGAGCGCCGCCACGAAGGCGCGCAGCCGGTCGACGCCCCAGTACTTGTCGTAGTGGTCGACGAAGAACGGCACCCCGAAGACGCCGTCGCGCTGGATCTCCAGCAGTATCCGCACGCCCTCGGCACGCAGCTCGGGATCATCCGACGCGGACGCCAGCTCCTGCGCGTCCAGCCCGAGCCGGGCGCCGAAGCCACCGATCACCGACCGGTCGCAGATGTCCTGCCCGAGCTCCCAGCGGGCCCGGGCGGCGAGCGCGAGGTACTCGGGGCCCATGCCGTGCCGGGCCGCGGCCAGATAGCCGAGGTGCGGCACCTCCCACACCGGCTCGCGGTCCACGGGCCAGCTCAGCGACAGCCCCCGCTCGGCGGCCAGGCGCCGCACGTCCTGGAGGATGTAGCGGTGCTTCTCCGGGCTCATCGGGGTGTAGGGGAAGGACCCGCCGGCCTCGTCGAGCAGCTTGCGGCTCAGCTCGTCCGGCTCGAAGAACGGTACCCAGTCCAGGGCGGCCGCCAGGCCCGGGTGGTGGGCCGTCAGGTCCCGGTAGGCGAGCCAGGAGTAGGGACTGCGTAACGAGAAGTAGAACCGCGGGGGCCGCCGGGTGCGGCGGCCCCCGCCCCCCGTGCCGCTCACAGCGCGATGCCGCCGTCGACCTGGAAGACCTGGCCCGTGACGTACGACGCCTCGGGCGAAACGAGGAAGGAGACCAGCGCAGCGACGTCCTCCGGGCGACCGAACCGTTTCAGTGGAATGCGGCCCAGCATCTCCTTCGACACCTTCGGCGGCAGCACCGAGGTCATGTCGGTGTCGATGAAGCCGGGCGCCACCGTGTTGGCCCGGATGCCGTGCCGGCCGCCCTCCTTCGCCAGGGACCGGGTGAAGCCCATGATCCCCGCCTTGGACGCCGAGTAGTTGGTCTGGCCCGCGTTGCCCGCGATCCCGGCCACCGAGGAGAGCGTGACGACGGCGCCGCCGCCCCGCTTGATCATCGAGAAGGCCACCGCACGGCAGAGGTTGTAGGTGCCGTCCAGGTTGGTGCGCAGCACCGCGTCCCAGTCCTCGTCCGGCATCAGCACCAGCGGGTTGTCGCGGGTGATGCCGGCGGAGGTGACCGCGGCCGACGCCGGGCCCAGCTCCTCCTCCGCCGCGGTGACGAAGTCCCGCACCTGGGCGCGGTCGGTCACGTCCACCCGCCGGGAGAGCACCCGGCGGCCCAGCTCGCGCGCCTCCTTCTCCACCAGGGCGGCGGCCTGGGCGTCGGAGCGGTAGCAGAAGCCGATGTCGTAACCGTCGCGGGCCAGCCGTTCGACGACCGCGCGGCCGATGCCACGGGACCCTCCGGTGACCAGGGCGACCTTGTCGCCGTGGGTGTCACTCGCTGGGGACATCAGATCGTCTCCTCATACCTTCGACAGGGCGCGTTCGGGCGCCTGCAGCAGTTCCGAAACGTCACGCAGCGCCACCACGAAGGAGCCGACGCGCAGTACCTCACGGCCGGCGGCGTACGTCTCGCCCGCGAGGACCGCCGTCTCGTCGACGGACTTCACCAGGCGCACCCGGTGCTCCAGAACGTCCCCCGGGTGGACGCGCACGCCGAAGGCCACATCGTTGATGGCACCGGCGAGTTCGACCTTCCCGGCCAGCACGTCGGGGTTGGGGTTCTCCCACACGGACAGCAGCACCGCGGACTGAGCCCAGGACTCGATCACCAGGGAGGTCGGGTAGGCGTAGTCGGCGGCTGCGGCGTCCTGGCCGAGCGGCGCGTAGCAGGGCTCGTTGCCGGAGATCGCCTTGAGCGCGGTCAGGGTCTCGCCCGGCGTCACCTGCGTGACGCGGTCGACCAGGAGGATCTCCCCGCGGTGCGGAATGGTGTTCTTGATGCGGTCGATGCCGTACGCCGTCATGAGGTGCCCTCTTCCTGGTCCCGGCCACCCCGGACCCGGTAGCGCAGCCGGATGTCGGCGACCTTGCCGCGGTTGGTGCCGATGACCGCCTTGAACAGCAGCCCGGCCGCGTTGTCCGTGACCGCGACGTCGGCCAGCACCCGGTCGCCCGGAAAGACCGGCCGGTGGAAGCGGCACCGGTCCATGGCGACCAGCTCCACCTCGCCGGTGTGGGCGCCTTCGCCGGACGGCTCGGCGACGGGGTTGTCCCTGGCCCACTGCCGGACCGTGCGGTCGGCGGCCTCGATGAGGAACACCCCCGGCAGCACGGGGAACCCGGGATAGTGCCCGGCCATGACCGAACCGTCCTCCGGCGCGTCGAAGGCCCCGAGCGCGCCCGTCGGGCCGGTGCGGATCAGCTCCAGGTCGCCCAGCGGTGACGCGGCGCTCACCGGGTCTCCCGCAGCTTGCCGTCGAGCAGTTCGTAGGTGCCCTGCAGGGAGGTGATCGATGCCAGCTCGGCTTCGGCGAGCCTGACGCCGTACTCCTTCTCCAGACGCACGGTGATCTCCAGCGCCATCAGCGAGTCGACGTCCAGGTCCTCCGTGAAGTGCGCTTCGTCGGTGACCTCGGTGACGTCCAGGTCGAGGACGTCGGCCACCAGGTCACGCAGTTGTTCCTTGTCGAGCAAGGGGGTGCCGGTGATGTCGGACATGGGGTAGATGCGTCCTTCCGAAGGGTGGTTGGCGTACGAGAAGTGCGGGAGCAGGAGGCACCGCGTGCCGCGCGGCCCCGCGTCGAGGGCGCCCGCCGCGTCACCGCACACCGGTGCGCAGGACGACCGCCCCGGTCTGGCCGTCGGGGTCGACCGAGGTGACGAGCACCGGGCGATCCGCTTCCGCCGCGGTAACGGCGGCCGCCAGTTGGAGGGAGGCGGAGGCGGCGCCCAGGTCGCCGATCAGGTGGCGCAGGCGCAGCCGGGGCGGCTGGTGCTCCCCGAAGACCGAGGCGAGCGCCGCGTCCTCCCGGCCGCCGAGCGGGCCACCGCAGTCGGACGGCACGAGCAGGGCGACCTCGTCGGGCCGTACGTCGGCCTCCTTGAGGGCCTCGGTGACCGCCCGCACCACCGCGTTGTGGGCACGCTCCGGGGCGTGAAAGGCGATGAAGCGGCTGCCGAGCAACGTGGCGAGCGCGGAGCGGCCGTGGGCGCGGGCCCGGCCGAGCGGCTCCAGCAGGAAGAGCGCGCAGCCTTCGCCCAGCGGCCCGGCCGGCTGCTGGTGAGAGCCGGAGGTGCGGGTGCGGTACTCGAGCCAGGCACGCTCGGTGGAGAATTCCTCGACGGCGCCGCACAGGACGGCCTCGCAGTGGCCCCGGCGCAGCAGCCGGACCGCGTAGCTGAGGGCGAGCAGGCCGGTCAGGGCGCCGCCCGCGACCGTGGTGTTGGGGCCGCGCAGGGTGTGCCAGATCGCGCTCTGACCGGCGGCCCGGTTCATCACGGTGTTGGGGAACCGGGCCGGGTCGACGTGGAAGGGCTTCTCACCGGTCAGGGAGTCCCGGGTGAAGTCCATGATGCTCTGCACGCTGCCGTGCCCGGTGCCGAGCACCATGCCCACGGCCTCCGGGTCGTCCTGGGCCAGCCCACCGCCGGCCTGCTCCAGGAGCATCCCGGCGGTGGCGACGGCGAGCGCGGTGGCCCGGTCCATCGACCGGGTGCCCTTGCGGCCCAGCACCGCCCTGATGTCGAAACCCGCGACGTGCCCGGACCGTTCGTAGGGGCCGGGGTCGAGGGCGTCGTCCGCGGCGCGCACGCCGTTGCGGCCCTCCCGTACCCCCTCGGCGAAGGCCTCGGCACCGAGCCCGTACGGCGAGGCGGCCGACCAGCCGGATACGACCAGGGTGTCCGGGTCCGCCCCGGTGGCAAGACTGGCACTCATCGCTGTCTGCTCCTGTCGGTGAGGTCTGGAGGTCGCGGAGGTCGCGGAGGTCATGGCCGGTCAGCCCCAGGCGCCGGCGGCGGCGTGCAGTTCCGCGCCGTCGACGCCGATGGTGTTGCCGGTCAGCCAGGAGGACTCGGTGCGCGACAGCAGCGCCACGGCGTCCGCGACATCCTCCGGCCGGGTCAGCCGGCCGTGGGGGTTGTTCTCGGCGGCGCGCTCGATGTAACCGGCGTGTTCCGGGATGCGCCGCAGGGCCGGGGTGACGGTGGTGCCGGCGCGCAGCGCGTTCACGGCGACGCCCCGGGGGGCCAGTTCGCATGCCAACTGCCGGACATGGGCCTCCAGGGCGGACTTGGCCGCCGAGACCGCGCCGTAGCTGGGCAGCGCCTGGGAGGTGCCGGCGCTCGTCATCGCGTAGACCTTCGAGCCGTCGCGCAGCAGGCCCGCCGCGAGCAGGTCCTGTGTCCAGTACACGAGGCTGTGCGCCATGACGTCGAGGGTCATCTCCATCTGGCGGGCGGTGATCTGCTTGTCCCAACCGGCCCGCGGCAGGAACGGCACGAGGGTGCCGAAGGCGAGCGAGTGAACCAGGACGCGGACGCCGCCGGTGGAGCCGGTCAGCTCGGCCAGCCGGTAAACGATCTCCTGCCGGGTGCTCCGGGAGGCGGCGTTGGCGTTGAAGAAGTGCGCCTCGACGCCCTTGCCCCGGATCTCCCCGACGAGTTCCTCGACCTCCTCGGCACGCGACGCCGTGTCGAAGTGCACGCCGGCGACATGGACGCCCTCCTCGGCGAGCCCCAGGGCGATGGCTCGCCCGATACCGCTGGAAACCCCGAGGACCAGGCACCAGCTCCCCTCAAGCGACTTCAGCATGCTCTGACTCCTGTGTGCGATGGGGCGGTTCGGCGGACGCGGGATGTGCGGACGGCACGGTCACGGGGGAGACACGCACGAGCGCCACATGTCCGGCACCGGTCGCGCAGACGATCAGCCGGCTGCCCCCGTCCCGCGCGGTGACGGCGTGGGCCACGGCCAGGGCCGGGCCCAGACACCCGATCCGCGGTGCCGGGTCCGCCGCCGGGCCGAGGCCGGGGTGCTCCGGGGCGTCGGTCGGCGGAGCGCCTCCCGGCGGGATCGGGCGGCGGGCGGCCACCGCGGACACGACCGCCTCGGCGACCGGGGAACCGTCCAGGTCGAGGTGGAGCCCGACGGGGCGGTCTCCCGGAGCGGTCAGCTCCGCCAGCTTCGTGGTGAGGGCGAGGGCGGCGCGGATCCGTCCCGCCCGGTCGGCCAGTGCGGCAGGCGGTACGAACAGGGAGCGGACCCGCACCGTCGCGCGTACCGCCGAGCCGCGTGCCCGCGCCCCGGCCGGGGTCTCCACCGTGAGTACCACGGCGCCCTGCTCACCCCCGCCGCCCCGGCTCTGCGGGACCAGGTCCTCGGTCGCCGCCAGCACCAGCGTGTCGGCGCGGCCGGACGCCAGCACCACGGCCGCGGCGGACAGCGCGTCCAGCGCCGCCGTGCGGGCCGTGGCGATGGTCAGCGCGAAGCCGTTGAGGGCGAGCTCGCCGGCCAGCCGATTGCCGAGAACGTTCACCGCGAAGTACGGGGCCGAGGCGGGGGAGATATCCGCCGCACCCGACCCGGCGACCGTGGCGTCCATGGCGTCGAAGAGTCCGGCGAGCCCGGCGTTGGTGGCGAGCAGGAGCCCGCGCCGGTCGGCCGGGACGGCGTCGGGCCGGCCCCCGTCGGCGAGCGCGCCCCGCGCCGCGGCGAGGGCGTACTGGGCGGCCGCCGGAAGGTACTTGTAGCCGCGAGGCCCGAGCCGCTCCCGGTGGTCGAACCAGTCGCCGGCGTCCGCCATCGGCACCCCGCCCGCCGCCGCGGCCACTTCCGGCGAGTCGCCCCACGGCGTGACCACACCCGCACCGGTGACGACGAGTTCGTCCGCGGACACATCCGTCATACCGGCACTCCCCCCTTCCCCTCGCCCGCTCCCGCCCCCACCGCGTCCGCGTCCCCTGCCAGCACCACCGACGCGTTGTTCCCGCCGAACCCATAGGCGTTGACCAGCACACGCCACGCCCCGGCGGGCAACGGCACCGGCTCGCCCTGCGGCAGCAGCACCGCGCACTCGGGGTCCTGCTCCTTCAGCACCACGTTCGGCGGGACCGTGCCGTGGCGCAGGATCAGCGCCGCGGCGACGGCGGCCAGCGCGGCGGACGCCCCGCCCGCGTGGCCGAAGAGTGCCTTGAGGCTGTACAGCGGCACGTCGGCGGCACGCGCCCCGAGGGCGCGGTGCAGGGCCCGGCTCTCCAGGACGTCGTTGAGCCGGGTGCCGGTGCCGTGCGGCACCACGCAGCCGATGTCGTCGGCCGAGCCGCCCACGGCCTCGCGCATGGCCCGCACGATCTGCTCGCCGTCGGCCCGCGGCGCCGTCGGATGGTCCGCGTCGCAGCTCCACGCGACGGCGGAGAGCCGCAGCACGCCACGGCCGTCACCGGTCGTCACACCCCGCGCCCGGGCGTGCGCCGCCGACTCCACGACGAGGATCCCCGCGCCCTCGGCGAACACCGTGCCGTCGCGGTCGGCCTCGAAGGGCCGGCAGCGCTCCGGGTCGACGGCACCGAGCCGGTTGAAGCAGCCGAGCGCCACCCGCGAGTACGCGTCGGAGCCGCCCGCGATCACCACGTCCGCCAGACCCGCGCGCACCAGATCCGCCGCGATGCCGAGCGCGTACGCCCCGGCCGCGCAGGCGTTCCCGATGTCGTGAACCGGGCCGAACAGCCCGAGCTCGGCCGCCAGCGCGCCGGCCAGGCGGAACGGCGGCGTCCAGGCACCGTCGTCCCCCCGGCCGCGTTCGTTGGCGCCCGGCTCGCCCATACAACTGCCCAGCACGACGGCGGCACGGGCCGTGGCGAGCTCCGCCGCGTCCAGCCCTGCGTCGGCCAGCGCCTCAGCGGTGGCGAGTGACGCGAACCGCGTCGCCCGGTCGGCCGCCAGGTCGGGATCGGGCACCAGGCCGATGAGCGGCAGGTCCATCCGGGCGAGCGGGTCCGCCGGCCGGTCCGGCAGACGGGTTCCGGCCGCCGTCATGGCCCGCCACAGAGTGTCGGCGCCCGCACCGTGACAGGTGACGGCGCCGACCCCGGTGACCACGACCTCGACCTCGCGGTTCATGCCGTCCGGCCCTCCAGGGCCGCGTTCATACGGTCGTCGAAGGCCACCAGGGACCAGTCGCGGCGGTTCTCGATCACCGCGTAACCGTGGGTGATCCGGCCGGTCGCCGTCTGCACCAGCTTCCCGTCGCGCACCACATAGGTGTCCATGCGCGAGTCGTACGTGACGCCCTTGAAGACGCTCTCCACGGTGAGGACGACGTACATGTCCTCCTCCATACGGGCCTCGTCGAGGACGGTGATCCGCGAGTGCGGCACCACCGGGATCCAGTTCTGCTCGTCCAACAGCGTCTTGATGGACACCCCGCGGTCGGCGACCAGCCGGTCCTTGGCCTCCTCCATCAGCCGGAGGTAGCCGGACATCTGCTGACGCTCGGTGAAGTGGCAGTACCAGTAGGGGATGCGGAACTTCCACGCGTACGCATTGCGCCCGGCCGTCAGCTCCTTGACCACGTCGTCGGCCGTCAGGTCGGCTTCGACAGGCTCCGGCGTCCAGCCGGGCGTCGCGGCGAGCCTGTCGACCGCGAACGGCGCGAGCGCGGCCGGCAGCTGCTGTTCGCCGCCGCCCCGCGGGTCGAAGCGCAGTTGGACGCGGACGGTGGAGGTCACCGCCTTGAGCAGGGTGTCGCGCCGCACCCGCAGGGTGACCGCGAACAGCAGCTCGTCGTCCTCGGCCCGGCGATGCGGCCCGACCTCGGCGACGGCCACGTCGTCGATGTGGAAGGCGTGCAGGATGCGGGTGTCGATGTCCACGATGTCCGTGCACAGGCCGTACACCTCGTAGATCTCGCCCGGCGCGACACCCGCCTGCCTGAGGTGGTTCAGTACGGCTTCCTCGACCAGGTAATTGACATGCTTGAACCCGATCCAGGTGCAGATGTTGGAGCCCTCGTAGCGAGGACGGATCTCCAGGGAGCTGGGCTCCCTCAGGGCGCGGACCGCGGCGTCGATGTCAGCGGTGTGGGCGGTCGTGGTCACGTCGACTCCGGTGCGTAGGTGTGGAGTTGCGGAAAAGGGTGAACTGCGGGTCGGGCTGGGGGCCGCGGTACGGCGGTGGCGGCTGTGTCCTCCGCCAGGCGGTCGGGGAAGACCTCACTCAGCAAGGCGTGCACCGCGTCCGCGAACCGCCGCGGCTGCTCCGCCATGGCGAAGTGGCCGCATTCCCCGAAGAGTTCGAACCGGCCGTCGGGCAGCGCCCCGGCCAGCGTGCGGGCATCGTCGGGCGGGGCGGCGAAGTCCTCCGTGCCGGCCACCACGAGCACCGGCAGGCGCAGCGCGGCGACATCGAGGTGGGGGCTGCGCAGATACGCCCCGAAGAACTGCTGCCAGCCGTAGGGCCCGATCCGGTCTCGCACCCGCATCGCCATGGCGGCGCGCAGCGCGGGCGTGACGCGATCGCCCGCGCCGATCCGCAGCCCCTCTTCGAGGATGCGGTGGAAGCCGCTCAGGTAGTACAGGGCGTCGTCCCAGGTGAAGTCCCCCGGACTGCGCCGGTGGAAGGGCGCCACGACCACGGCGGCCCGCGGCCCGCGGCCCTCGGGTGTCCGTCGGGCCAGCACCTCCAGGGCCGGTCCCGCGGTGAAGGAGTGCACGATGACCGCGTCGACCTCGCCGGGCACCGCGTTGAGCGCCCGCTGCACGTGCTCCGCCGGGTCGCCGTGCACGCTCCACCCGGGGTCGCCCTCGGCTCCCCACGGCAGCACGCCGTCCCAGATCTCGACGCCGTCCAGGGCCAGTTCCTCGTAGGACCGCCACACGGAGGTGGACCCGGCCAGCCCGTGCAGCAACAGCACCCGCACCGGCACGGAGCCGCCCAGGGCCGCCCGCCGCAGCCGCACGGTGGCCGTCCGCTGCCCGCGAAAGCCCAGCAGCCCGGTCGCCATGCCACCGCCGGCCGGTTCGCCGGGACGGCGCGGCCGGGCCTGGCCCGTCAGTGCTCCGGACGGCGGCCGGTCCCGCGACTCGGATGCCGTGCCGTCGGCGTCCGCTTCGTCCGGGCCGCGCTGCCCGCCCCGACCCGTCCGCGCTTCGCAGGCCGGCTCACCCGGCACGCGGGGCGTCACGGCCGAAGACGCGTCGGCCGACGGCCACGGTCCCGCGTCCGTGCTCATCGTGTGCCGCCCACGGGCTGCGCCACCGGCACCGCTCCCGGCACGGCTTCGGGCCTGGACCGGGCTGTTCCGGGCGCCGCCGGCAACGCGGCGGGGCCGGTCAGCAGAAGGGCCGCGCTCGCGTCGTCCCAGCCCGCGTCGCCGGTGCCCGCGCTGGCCAGCACCGCCTCGGAGTCATCGGCACGGTCACCGGCCCGGCCGCCCAGCCAGACGGCAGCCGCCGCGCACTGCAGTACACCGAGCGCACCCGAGGCGGGTCCGTACAGGGCGGACAGGTCGTGGACGGGCGCGCTGCCCGCCCCGGTGCCCAGTGCCGGTGCTGGAGCCGTCACCCCCTCCGGGTGTTCCGGCACGCACCACAGCCCGATCCGCCCGGCGTGCCGGGACCGCACTGCGGCGACCGCCTTGGGGTGGTCGCCCCGGCGGGCGTAGGGCCCCACGACGGCCAGGTGCTGTGCGCCCCGGGCGCCGGCCGACGCGGCCGACTCCACGACCAGCGCGACCGCCCCGTCGAACAGTTCGGGAACCGCGGCCGTGGTCTCCCCGGCCAGCGCCTCGGGCGTGCCCGTGACGTGCCGGACGGCGGCGTTGTCCGGCTCGACGCCCAGGACCAGGACCCGTTCGACCCGACCGGCCGCGATCAGCAGCCGTGCCCAGTTGACGGCGTCCAGGCCGGACGTCGGCCCGTTGCACAGCGTCAGGTTGGCGCCGCGCAGCCCGTGCGTGATGGCTACCCAGGAGGCCACGACGTTGCTGGAGGTGGCGGGCAGCATCATGGGGCTGGTCGCCAGATAGGTGGACTCTGCGATGGTCTGCACGGTCTCGCAGACCGTGTCGGCGTTGCCGTAGTTCGTACTGGCCATGACGCCCACGCTCGCGCCGGGGACGGTAAGGGCCCCGTTGTCGTCGGTGAGCCCGGCCGCGCGCAGGGCGTCCGCGGCCGCGGCCATGCCGAGCTTGGTGGCGCGGTCCTTGTAGCGCAGCCCACGTCCCTTGAGCCGGGAGACGGGGTCGGCCGCGTCCCGATGGCCGACGGGCAGCGGCCCGAGCAGGTCCTGCGGCCCGGTCAGCCCGCGTACGGCGGTGCCGAGCCCGGTGATCACGGCGGACGCCGTGCGTTCGGTCCTCACTGGCCTCCTCCCTCGGGACCGGCCGGGTGCGGCACGGCTTCGTCGTCGACACGCTCCACGACCGCGACCGCGTTGAGCCCGCCGAACCCGAACGAGTCGATCTGCGCCAGCCGCAGCGGCTCCTCCGGGCGCACGGCACCGCCCCGCACCAGGCGGAAGCCGGCCACGGCCGCCACCGGGTCGTCGAGGTACACCGTCGGCGGGACGGTGCCGGTGCGCATCACGTCGACCGCCGCAACCAGGCTGTGCAGCCCGGAGGCGCCCGCGGTGTGCCCGGTCATCGACTTGATCGCCGTCATGTAGGGGGAGAGGGCCAGGCCCGCGAACACCGTGCCGAGCGCGCTCGACTCGGCCTCGTCGTTCAGCGGGGTGCCGGTGCCGTGCAGCATGACCAGGTCGATGTCCGCGGGCCGCACCCCGGCCCTGCGGTGCGCTTCCTGGACGGCGGCGGTGATGCTTTTCGCGTCCGGTGCCGATGGGTGGTAGGCGTCGCAGTTGACGGCGACCCCCCGCACCCGTGCGTGCACCCGGGAGCCCGGCCCGGGCCCGTCCGCCTCCCGGCGAAGCACCACCGCCACCGCGCCCTCGCCCTGGAGCATCCCGCGCCGCTCCCGGTCGAACGGACGGACGCGGTCGGGGGCTTCGGGGTAGCAGCGATCGAGCAACCCGTAGGTGCTCTCGGTGATGGTGTCGACCCCGGCCACGACGACGGTGTCCGCCGCGTCCAGGTCGAGCAGGTCGGCGCCCAGCGCCAGCGTGTACAGCGAGGCCGAGCAGGCGTTGGCGACGGTGTGGGTGTCAGCGGCGCCGAACCGGCGCCGCAACATGGTCCCGAAGTGCAGGTCGGCCGCGTCGAACGGGATCCCGTCCCGCCACGAGAGCTCCACCGAGCGCAGCTCGCGCAGGGTGGTGCCCACCAGCACCGGCACCTCCGACAGGTCGTCGCCGAGCCCGGCGTCCGCCGCGGCCTGCGCCACCGCTCGTTCGAGCCAGCGGGTGGCCCTCAGCGGCACGTCCACGCCGGGCGCCGGACGGTCGTCGATCTCGTACGCCACCTGTGCGCGGAACTTCTCCCGGTCGTAGCCGCGCAGCGGTCCGAGCCCGCTGCGGCCGGCGATCAGCGCGCCGAAGATCTCCTCGACGTCGGCTCCGACACTGGCGACGGCGCCCCTCCCGGTCACGATCCAGCTCATACCGCGCTCCCTACGGGCTCCGTACGCTGCCCGTCGCGGTACGCCCCGAGGATCAGCACCGCGTTGTTGCCGCCGAACGCGAGCGCGTTGTTCTGCACTACGTTCAGCTCCGCCTCGACGGCCCGGTTGGGCACGCAGTCGACACCGCACTCCGGGTCGGTCTCACGGTGGTTGATGGTCGGCGGGATGAATCCCTCGGTGATCGACAGCGCGCAGGCCGCCGCGGCGACTGCGCTGGCCGCCCCCATGCTGTGGCCGATCATCGATTTGATGGAGACCGTGCGCGGCATGGACCCCTCACCGAACACCTGGCGGATCGCGCCCGCCTCCGTGATGTCGTTGGCCTTGGTGCCGGTGCCGTGCGCGGAGACGAAGTCGACCTGGTCCGGCGTCACCCCGGCGTTGCGGTGGGCGATCCGGATCGTCCGCGCGATGCTGTCGCGGTCCGGGGCGACCGGGTGCAGGGCGTCGCAGGCGAGCCCGTACCCGAGCACCTCGGCGTAGATGCGGGCCCCGCGGGCGAGCGCGGAGTCGAGGCTCTCCATCAGGAGGATGCCCGCCCCCTCACCGGTGAGGATGCCTTCGCGGTCCTTGTCGAATGGCCGGCACACCTCAGGGGCGATGGTGCCGAGCCGGTAGAAGCCGGTGAATGTCTTGCGGCACGCGGCGTCGGCGCCACCGCACAGGGCGATGTCGACATCACCGCTGCGCAGGGCGTCGTAGCCGTAGCCGACCGCGTAGTTGCCCGCTGCGCACGCGGTCGGGATCGTCACGGCCTCCACGTCCTCCAGCTCCAGCTCGCGCACGATGCCGGCCGACAGACGCCCGGCCGGGACGCGCCGGGCGACGGCCGGCTCGTACGCGCCGGGGCCACCGTCCAGGCTCGCGGCGACGAGCTGGTCGAGGTCGCGTGACTCGCCGTCCGTGGTGCCCACCGACACCAGGGAACGGCGGGAGCGCACGTCCGCCAAGGTCAGGCCGGCGTCCTCGACCGCCATCCGCGCGGCGGCGACCGAGAACTGGCTCGCCCGGCCCAGCTCCTCGGGGTCCTGCCGCGTGATCCATCGGTCCGGCGCGAAGTCGGTGACCTCGCAGCCGTTGGCGTGAGCGAATCCGGTCGTGTCGAACGCGGTGATCGACTTGACGCCGCTGCGTCCTTCACGTAGCCCGGCGGTGAAGGCCTCGACACCGATGCCGATGCTGGTGACGACACCGAGCCCGGTGATGACCACCCGGCGGCCGGCGGCCTTGGGGTGCCGGCGCCGGGGCCCGCCCTGACCTCGCTCGTCCGTGCTGATCGAAGCATTCATCGAAGCTCACCCATCTGGCGGTCGGGACGACGGATCAGCTTTGAGCGGCCTCGGCCACCACTGCGTAAACGCCCTCAAGGTTGACCATGCGGCTGAGCTCGCTCTGGTCGATCGTCACCTTCTGGGTCCGCTCCAGAGCGGCGAGGATCTCGATCGCGCGCAGCGAGTCCGCGTCGTGCTCCTCCTTGAAGAGGCTGGTTTCGGTGACCTCGTCCTCGTCGATCTCGAGAATGTCGCAGACGACTTCCTTGATCTCCTGCTTGCGGGCAGCGTCAAGGCCGTTCGGCAGACTCACGTTGGTCATCTCGACTCCCATGCGGATCGGTATCGGAGTCCGGTGACTCCGCCCGTGTGATGAGTCGAGGGTGGAATCGGCCGCTATACGCGGCCTATACAGGGTCCGCCGCAATCGGCCGGCCCAGCTGAGCGGCGCGCAGTTCCCTCAATCAGCCCGACCTTCCAGGTCGCGCGGGACCCGGTGCTGCACCAGGACAGGAGGCGTGGTCGTCGTCCCACTGGCCGGGATGACGCCGGGCATCTTCGCTGGCATCTGTCTGGCCACTCTCCGGACTCGCCGAGATCATCAAGGCCGGCTTCATCGCCGCCCGATGATCACCAACCTCGGCGTGTCCGACTCCGAGGCGGGCGCATCCCAGTGGGGTCGCTCACCGCCGGAGGTCGACAAGAAATCCCGCGGCGACCTGCTCCGCTTCATCGTCCTCGACGGCCTCGCCAAGCTCACCCTTCTAAAGGGCCCCGACCCTGCCTTAATGCAACAGCGAGGTCGGCGCCAGTAGACAGAGGTCACCCGCCTCGGGGCGTCACCGGACCAGATCGCGCGGGCCGTCGCAGGGGTATGGGCGGAGCTGGGGTGTCGTCGTCTGGTTCCGCGAAAGGTGTCTTCGTCGGCATTGTGACGGCGGTGGAGGCACTGGGCGCCCTGAGATTGGTGCCAGCCTGTGCGTGTCCAGCCGGGGCTGCGTCGTGAACCAGACGCAGTTCGGGGCGCGGTGCCGCCGCATTCTTGCCTTCGCCCGGGACGCTGATGGGGACGAGTCCGAACACGTAGTCGTTCAGGTCGTCGGGATGAATGCCCATATGAGCCGCGACGTCGGCGGCGGTCATGCCCTTGGCCCGCAGGGCCTCGAAGACCTTGGCCAGGAGCTGGCTGCTCTCTCGGGCCAGCAGTGAGCCGGGTTCGCTGCTGCGGTATCCCATCTGGGCGAGTTTCTTGACGGTCTGGGTGTGACGCCATTCGGACAGCAGGCCGAGGGCGCGGAGTCGGTAGGCCAGAGCTATGGCGGAGACACCCCAGCGGCGTTTGGCACTCAGGATCCGCTCCACGGAGGCATCATTCAGGCGTTGGGCGATGATGCCGGCGCGAGGCATGAGGAAGGCGGAGGCGAAGGCGTTGGCCTCTGGCTCTCCTTCCCGGCCGCCGGGGATGCGGTGCTCGGAGTGCAGGACCAGGTGGCCGAGCTCGTGAGCGGCGTCGAACCGGCCGCGCTCTCCGGTCTTGCGGGTGTTGAGGAAGACATACGGGGTGCCAGCGTGAATGGTGGAGAAGGCGTCCGCGTCCAGGCAGTCCGGCGCCAGGGAGAACACCCGCACGCCGTTGGCCTCTAGCAGGTGGACCAGATTGGGTACCGGCGCCTCACCGAGCCCCCAGGCCGCCCTCACCTGCTCGGCGGCCTGTTCAGGCGTCAGGTGCGGATAGGTGGGCACGTTGGGGGTCGGCAGGCGGAAGCGCTCCTCCAGCCAGGCATTGAGGGTGGAGGCCACGGCACCCGAGCTCAGGGTGGCGTCGCGCTCCAGAGCGCTCATCTTGGTCGGCGCCCGGAAACTGACCGCGTCCAGTTGCATCTCCGGAGCGGGCGGGGCCTGGAAGAAGGCCACAGGGAAGCGCAGGATCCAAGCAAGCGAGGCGAGGGTCTCCGCCGACGGCACCTTGCGGTGCTTCTCGAAGGCGTTGATGCTCTGCGGCGACAGGCCGGAGGCCGCCGCCAGAGCGGCCTGGCTCATGCGCCGGCGCTTGCGCGCGAGGACCAGCCGCTCTGGCGTGAACACGTTGCCTCAACTCCTATGTCTTGCTCTGACCAGCTAATTCTCCCCCAGGAACTCCACCATGACCTCCGGCCCTTGGTCATCCCCGGGCTCGTCCAGCGAGATGTCGAAGCCAGGGTCCTCCATCGGCGGGAGGCTGATGGGTATGCGGTGCAGCCACTCGTCGACGAACTTGCCGTTCATCTTCACCGGAAGTGACAGCTCCGCCTTGATGAGCCCCTCCTCCCGCTTGTACAAGAGGCACCAGGTGGGGAGCTCGTCCAGCTCCACCCCGTACTCCACCTCGTCGCGGGAGAGGAACGCCAGCTGGCCGTTCTTCTCCACCATCCTCGCCATGGCAGGTCCCTTGGGGTTCTTCGAGCGCACCCGCTTGTTCAGGTCGGCCACCCCGCCTTCCGCGCTGATGGCGGTGATGGCGTGCGTCCGGTCGGGGTGGATGACCCGCAGGATGCTGTCCCTCGACGTGTGCCCCCATCTCTCCTCGGGCACCAGCAGCTCCGCCAGATAGCGGTTGGCCCGGCTCCAGAACAGGAAACCCCGCGCGGCCGGAGCGTCGAAGTCCGTGCATCCGCGCACGTCCTCCAGCGCCATGCTCAGCACCACGGTGAACAGGTCGGCGGACACATCAAGTTCGGCAAGTCGCTGAGCGTGCTGCTGGGGGTCGGGCTGGGCCAAGGTCGGATCCTCCAGACATCGTCGGTTTCAGAAATCGTACCTCAATTGAGGTGGGGTTTCTGAAACCAAAGACATCATCGCACACCAGTTCGACTTTGTCATCCTGGCTCAACCGCCCTACTGAGCCATGGGTTTACCGTGGCCGCCAGGACGACAGTCGCCCGTCTTTGGTGCCCGGTGGACGCGTCGGCTTCTCGATGCCTGAAGGGTGCGGGCGCTCCAGGCGAAGCTGCGGATGCGCCCTGCTCGACTAGCAGGTCCGTGTCACCGGAGGGAGGTTTCGCTCTCCCGGGATCTGGCAGTGGCACCACGGATGACCACCGGTCCAAGTGAGTGGGTCAGGTTCTACTGATCCGTCGTGCCGCCCCTGCCGTGACTTCCTCGGGCGTGAAATCGTCGAACAGCCGACTCAGGGCGCAGGCCAACCGCGCCCGTCGTGCGGAGCGGTCACGGGCCACTGCCCGGGCTATGGCCGCCTTGAGGTACATCTCCGGCGTCTGTCCGGCTTCCGCCGCGAGGCGTTGAAGGCGTTCGGCGGTTTCCGGCTCCATCGGGATGCTCATGAGGTAGGTGCCGTCGACGCCCGGGAACAGTCCGCAGAGCACGTCAACGGGCAGTGTGTCTCCCAGCCGTTTCCAGATCCTCCGTATGGCTCTTGGCTCGCTCTTCGCGGATACGAGGACCACCAGGCGACTGCCGTCATCGGAGGACGCCATGGCAAGACGGCTTCGCTGCTGTGCGGCCCTCAGCTCGACCGCGCCCACGGCACGGGTCAGGACGATCTCGATGGCGTACATGGACACTGTGCTTCTCCCGTCCCAGGGCTCACTCGAGGGAGACCACCCCGTCGGGCAGCCATCCCTCCCAGTAACCGTCGATGAGGTCGAGCAGCACTTGCGGCTCCACCTGCACGTCCGCGTCCCGCAGTTCGGCCGTCGTCCACCATCGCGCGCTTGGCGACAGCAGGGCGCGGACGTCGCAGGGCCAGCCCTCTGCCGCAGGGGCCGCCAGCACGAAGTACTCCTCGCACTGGCGATCCCTGGAAGCGGGAAGCCGTCCTGTGACGGGGGCGATCCGAAGTGCGGGCAGCCGCAGTTCACGGCGAAGGTGGTGCGCCGCGGCCCGACGAAAGGACTCGCCCAGCCGTATCGAGTACCTGGGAACGCTCCAGGTGGCCGGGGGCACGGCGCGGTCCGGCACCAGTAGAAAGCTGCGTGCGGCCGGGTCGATGACGACGGGACGGACGCATGCGGCTGCCGGGAAGCCTGAGCTGATCACATCGACCACTCTGCCTGCATGTTATTGGAATGGCATGCCGATGTGTTCCATACGGGTGTGTCAGGGCAGGATCCGGCATGCATATCCAGCGAACTGGATGCGATGTGTGGGCGGAAGCACCCTCGTATCCAGTTCACTGGATACGAGGAAGATCTGGCCGGACCGAGCGGTGGCGGTCCGGGCTCGTGGGCGGTGTGAACGCGCACGAGCCCGGCTTGGCACCGTTCGGCCCGGCCGGGTGTGGACGATCAGGGAGGGGAGGAACAGGGTGTGGCCCGACCGGCTGGTCGTGGGAGACCGGGTCCGGTTCGACGGGCAGGTGTGCACGGTGACCGGCGTACACGGCGGGCACGTCGCACTGCTGGACGGACTCGGCGCCACCGAGCACGTCGACGTGGTCTCCCTGCTGTCTTCGGAGGGCTTCGAGTTCCTGGGGCGGGGAGCAGTGCCGCCTCCGGAGCAGTCGGCGCCGCCCCTGCCCGAGGCGGCTCTGGAGCGGGCACGCTGGTGGCGGCGGCACGTCACCGAGGTACTCAACGGCGTGCCGCATGACGCCCCCGCCGGCACCGAGCCGCTCCCGGCCTACGATCCGTCACACCGCACATTGACCGAGCGCGAGGAAGCCAAAGCACGGGAGTTGGCCGACCTGGGCGTGCGCGGAGCTTCCGCGCGGACGGTGCGCCGCAAGCGGCAGCGGTATCAGGAGCAGGGCCTGACCGGGCTCGCCGACGGCAGGGCCGGTCGGCATATAACCGACGACGCGCGGCTGGACCCTCGAGTGCGGGCAACGGTCCGGGAGGTGCTCGCCGCGCAACGGTCAGGAGCCCCCCTGAGGGCCGGGCACTTGCACGATCAGGTGCTGGCCCGACTGACCGGGCCCATCTCGGCGGGTGAGTTGCCCAGGCCGTCCCGAGCTGCCGTCCGGCGGCTCGCCGCCGAGATGCTTGTCGGCGGTGGGAAGCGGCGGCTCCGCCGGGTGAGCGACGTAGCCGTTGGTGAGCGCGTGCATCTGGAGACAGTCGAGTTGCCGCTGCCATCCAGCGGGGCGGGCCCGAGGGAGCCTCTTCGGCTGCTGGTCGCTCTGGACGAGGCCACCGGTCTCGTGCTGGCCGCCATCGTCCACACCGGTTACCGGCCGCCACTGCACGCGACGCTGCTCGCCCGGATGCTCGCCCCCGTCGGGATGCACGCAGACTGGGGCGCTCTCCTGTCCGGACGACTCTGTCGCACGGACCGGCGACCCGCGTCCTCACTGCTCGTCCGCCCGGACAGCCTCATTGTCGACGAGGACCACGCGCCCAGCCTGCGGGCACTGCGCCCAGCCTGCACGCAACTGGGCATCCACGTGCGGTACGCGCAGCGTCTGTGGCCCACGGACAGCCAGATCGTGGAGCGCACGCTGGACCACTTCGTGTCCCTCTTCACTGCCCATCTGCTCTCCGCCGCCGGGCGGGCCGCGCACGAGACTGGATGGCCGCCCGAGAGGGTGCAGGACCTGCTCGACGTATGGGTGGCGCAGGTCTGGCCCGACGCCTCGGTGCCGACCGCGCCCTCAGGCGGAGCGCACACGCCGCGAACCCGTCACGAGACGCTGACCGCCTCAGCGGGGTGGACACCGACGCCTTTGCCCCCTCACGGTTTCGCGGAACTTCTGAGCGTGGCCTGGAGAGTGGTCGGAGGCCAGGGGCTGCGGCTGAGCGGACAGACCTACAACTCCTCGGCCTTGGATCCCCTGCGTTCCCCGGCGCCACTGGACAAAGGCCGCAAGTTCGAGGTCCGCTGGGACCCGTATGACCCCCGCCGTGTGTGGCTGCGGTCCCAGGACGATGAGTGGATCACGGTTCCCGCCGTGTCGCCCGCTGTCCGGCGCACCGTTGCGGCCGTCCTGCATCACGCGCCGCTTGAACACACGGAGGTCTACGCTGCTATCCCCCGGCAGCAGCCGGATCCGGCCGCGAACAGGAGCGCGCACTCGCCTGTCTCCTGGACCGGGCCGTCCTGTCGTGACCGGGTCGCCTCGTTCTCGCCGCTTTCGGACCACGAGGACGGCTCACACGCGGCACCAGACGATTCCCGTGTGGCCTATCACGCCGGGCTCCCGCTGCGCGTGCCGGACGTCGTGTCCGCCGCGCGGCGGATCGGGGAGTTGCTGGACCTCAACCGGTACGAGGCAGGCGCCCGCCACGGAATGCTGCTGCACGGGGTGTCCGGTACCGGCAAAACCACAGCCCTGCTGGAAGCAGCCCGCCGCTACACCGCCCAACTGCCCGGCATTCCCTCGGAGAAGCCAGGCAGTTCGCCCATGCCGGTGGTCTACGTCCGGCTGCCACCCGCCACCTCACCGCGCCTGCTGCTGGCCGAACTGGCACGCGCTCTCGGTATGCCACTGCGCGGCTCGCCCACGACCGCCGACCTGGCGGCCCGGGTGAGCGAGGCGATGACAACCGCCCGCACCAGCCTCGTCCTAGTCGACGAGGTCCAGCATCTTCGCAGTCCGGGCTGGTCGGACACCGCCGTGGCCGAGATTCTGGACTACCTCTGCGACCGCCTCCCAGCGACGTTCGCCTTTGCCGGTATCGGCAGCCCCGAGTCCCTCGCCACGGCAGTGACGCACACACCGCACCGCCGACTGCTGTCGGCACGCCTGGACCTTCTGCCCGACGGCGAGGTCTGGCAGGAGGTCATCAGCCGGTTCGAAGACGCGCTGCGTCTGCACGCGCACGAGCCAGGCACTCTGACCGCCCAGGCCGCCCTTCTCCACCAGCGCACCGGCGGAAATGTGGGCCAACTGGCCCTTCTATTGCGCACCGGAGCCGTCCGCGCCATCCGCGAAGGCACCGAACGGCTTACCCTCCCCCTGCTTCCGGGCTGCCTCTTCCCAGCCACTGTTGAAAACCCTTCTGAGGCCCAGAAATACCATCCATAAAAGCGAAGCACGAACATATAGACGATAAAAGGGCGCTCTATCAGGGTTGCAGCCACCAAAAAGCCAACTGGTCCCCCAAAGGCCAGACAGCCAACTGGCTTTGCCCCTACCTTGATGTGCATGACGTACCAGGAGACTTTCCCGAGTCCCCCCACCGACGGGGACGAAGCGGAGCATGTGGTCCGTCAGTACGAATCACTGATCGAGAAGTCCCAAGCGGCCATCGGAAGGCTGAGCACGGCGCTGCGTGAGGAAACCGAGAAGTGTGAGGCGCTGATCGCTCACCGCGATGAGGCGCGAGGCCTGGTGGGAATGCAGTCCCGCTTGCGGACCATGCACGAACAGGCCAGACAGCACGGCATCTTCACCGGCCAGCCCACCCCTCCGGTGACGCTGCACATCGTCCCGGAACCTCTGGGCCGCGAACAGTCCGCATCGGACAGCGAGCCGCCCGCGCCCGCTGAACCCGGACCGGTGCCGGCACCGGCACCGGCGGATGCAGGACACCCGCCGGCCGCCATTACGATCCGGAGCAGCAGACAGCAGGAAATCCTGAACGTCATCGCCTCACGTCCCGACCTTCCCTGGGGCAGTGAGGAAATCGCCAAAGTCCTGGGAATTCCGAAAGAGGACCCCCGGGGCCGCAAAAGGCTGCGCAACCGCCTTCGGACTCTGACGCTGGTCGGCGCCCTGGAGCGCGTCACGCGCGAGGACGACCGGCACGTCTACTACCGTCCGCGAATGAACTGGAAGTTCGACTGACCATTCCGCCCACGACAAGCGATACCCGCAGAATTGCTGTCTTATGACCGCCGCCGCATGAAGTGACCCAGGGGGCAACCTGGGCCGCGGCGACGGTCGTGACCCTACAGGCCGTTTCCGACACTACCCGGCTCCACCCGACTGTGTTCGGCATTCGGTCATTTCCCCCTGCCTCTTTCCCGAGGAACCGAATGCCCATGCGAATTCACTTCGGTGGATTGCCCGGCTCACGGCCGGGCCACAGGTCCACTTCCAGCGCCTTCTCCAGGTTCGCGATCGTCAGCAGGTCGCACCACACCACGCCGTCGAGTACCTGGGCGACCGTCATCCGGGACACGCCACTGCGCCGGGACACCTCGGCGACCGACCAGCCCCTCTCGCCGATCACCCTGCGCAGCCTCGCCGCCACCTCCTGCGCCACCCGGGCGCCGTGGTGGTCATCGAGCATGGCGTGCGGCCACGCGCCGTCGGTCACGTACTCGGCAGGGCTGCGTCGTCGCTTGTCTCCTCGTGGCACAGCGAAGAGTGTCGCCCATCCGGCCCTCCAGGGATGACAGCGTCCGCCAACTCCACCGCATGCTATTCCAAACACACCCCTCCCGGGGTTCTTTCCTGGTGGAGAGTCACGATGGACGCGATCGAGCGCTACCGGCCCAAGCTGTCAGGCCCCGCTGGGCCCGCATCGGCCCCGACTGCCGCCGCGCCGTCGCCAAGGCCGCCCCGGCCACGCCCAAGGAGGCCCGCGACTGGCTCGGCGCCCTCGCTCACGCCGCCGCCCACGCCGACGCGTACGGGCGACCCACCAAGGCCGAGCACCTGCTGACCCCGGAGGCGATCGAGTGGTACCTGTCCACCGGCTGCCTGCACCTGGAGGAGCCCTCCCGCTCCAACCGCCGCTGCCGCCTCAACAAACTCCGCCGCGCCCTGCTGGGCCCCGACCTGATCACCGGCAGCCCCGCCGCCTACTCCGGCTCGGACGCCTCCCGCCCCTACACACAGCCCGAACAGGCCCACCTGTACGCCTCCGCCCGCGCCCAGCCCACCGACGAACTCCGGCACGGCCTCCTGACGCTGCTCGCCCTCGGCTTCGGCTGCGCCCTGGACTCGCCCGAGATCATCCCGCTGCGCACCCACGACGTCCGCGAGGCGCCCAACGGGGCGGTCGCCGTCGCGGTCCGTGGACAGCGCGCCCGAGTGGTGCTGTGCCGCACCGCCTGGGCCCCGGTCCTCACTGAGGCCACTGCCTGGGCCTCCCGCCCCGGCCAGGCCCGCTATCTCTTCCGCCCGAGCAGCCACGCCCGCGGCACCAACACCGTCACCAACTTCCTCGCCCGCACCAAGAAGCCGCCAGGAACGCCTCTGCTGGTCATAGGTCGGGCCCGCGCCACCTGGCTCGTCGACGCCATCGAAGCCCGCATGCACCTGCCCACCCTGATGGCCGCCGCAGGCCTGACCACCCTGCGCTCCATCGACCGGGTCCTGCCCCACGTCCGCAACCTCTCCCCTGACCAGGCCGCCGCCGCGCTCAAGGAGTTCTGACCATGACCAGCCGCCTCGCACGCCACACCCGTATCGCCCGCCTGCGCTCCCAGCGCGCCCTCGTTCCCGACCCCGAAGCTGCCGAGATCCGCGACGAAGTGGCCGGCTCCGGCCTGATCGAGGAGATCGAGCCGCTCGTCGCACGCCGCACCGGCTGCCCTTGCAAGCTCCCTGTCGAGGCTCTGCTGGTCGGCATGAGCCTGGCCTCCGCCCGCAACGGCGGCGTCGTGACCTTCACCGCCGTCACCGACCTGCTGTTCTTCTCTCTCTCCGAGCCGATGCGCGAGCACCTCGGCCTGCGCCGCTACCCCGACCACGACCGCGGCTTCGAAGCCGCCTACGCCACTGTCCGCCGCCGCCTGCACAGCATCCTCGAAGCGATCGACCCGTCCCCGCTGCCCAAGAATCACCGCCTGGTCCGCCGCCATGCCGAGAAGCTCATGGCCAAGGCCGACCCGGACGAGCTCGCCCGCAAGCGCACTCTCATGATCAAGCTGGCCAACCTGATCCTGGCCATGTCCCTGCGGGAGGCGATGCCGCTCCTGGAAGACCGCTGGAACGGCTCGGTCTGCGTAGACGCCACCGTCATCGGCACCTACGCCAAGGGGCTCGCCCCGAACAGCCCTGTTACCGCCACCGACCCCGACGCCGCCTGGTACGTGCGCACCACCAAGCACAAGGACCCCCTCGCCCTCGACGACCTCGCTCCCGATCGACAGGACAAGAAGGGCGCCAGGCTCCTGAAGAAGGCGGAACGCATCAAGAAGAGCCTGTTCGGCTACGACGCCTCCCTCGTCATCGCCCGCGACCCCAGCCGCAGCGGCGTCCCCCTGCCTGACGGCTCCGCCGACCCCGACGTCATCCCGGCCCTGGTCATCGCCTTCTCTGTCGACAAGCCCAGCCACCGCCCCGGCCGCGTCGCCGTCGAGGCTCTCCAGCAGATCGACGACAGCCTCCCGCGCGGCTACCTGGCGGGCGACCGCGCCTACAACGACCAGAAGCCGCAGAACTTCCAGCTCCCCATCCGCGCCATGGGCTACGAACCTGTCTACGACTACGCGAAGGACCAGCTCGGCGTCCAGGCCGGCTTCGCCGGCGCCGAACTCGTCGAGGGCAACTGGTACTGCCCGTCCATGCCCGAGGAGCTCAAGGAAGCCACCAAGGACCTGATCAATGAGAAGATCGACAAGCAGACCTGGATCAACCGCATCCGCGCCCGAGCCGCCTACCTCTTCATGCCCAAGCAGCGGCCCGACGCCGAAGGCCACCGCCGTGTGATGTGCCCTGCCGAGGCCAACCGGACCCAGTGCCCCCTCAAGGCCTACACCCTCGGCCGCGGCATCCACCTGCCCCTCGTCGACCCCGCTCCCAGTCCCGTGGGTTCGCCTCCCTGCTGCAGCCAGAAGACAGTCACCGTCCCGCCGGAAGCCGGCGCCAGCCTCTGGCAGCCCCTCCAGTACGGCTCCGAAGCCTGGCAGCGGGTGTACTTCCGGCTACGCAACAGCGTCGAAGGCATCAACGGCTACGCCAAGGACCCCCTCTACGAGCGCCTCGAAGACGCCGGCACCCGCCGGATCCGCGGCATCGCCGCCCAGACACTCCTGCTGGCCTTCCAGCTCGCCCACGCCAACCGCCGCAAGCTCAGGGCCTGGGCCGACTCGATCGCCCTCCACGACGACCGACCGCGCCGCCGGCCCACCCGCCGCCGCAAGACAAAGCCACTGGGCACCTGGACTCCCAAGGGCTACGTCAACGAGCCCTAACCCCCTGAGACCTTCCTCACAAGCCACCAGTAGCCCATCCTCAACCCAACCGAAGATCCACACCCGAAAACGGGACCGCCGACGGCCTCAGCCGTCGGCGGTCCACGTGTTTCTGCCCACACAAAGAGGAACGGGCGGCATCGTGATCACGATGCCGCCCGTTCCGTCGGTGCAACTGGAGCACTTTCGTCGGTGCTCCGCTGTGCGCGAGGGGGGAGTTGAACCCCCACGCCCTTGCGGGCACTGGAACCTGAATCCAGCGCGTCTGCCTATTCCGCCACCCGCGCATTGGGTGTGTCCTCCGGCTCCGCCCCTTGGGGCCCGGCGCCGTCCGACATGCAGAAGATTAGCACGCCAGACAGGGTGGGTTCACATCACTTGTCGTCGGCCCTCCGCCGGCCCGCCACGCGTCCCACGGTGTGCCGGTTCGCGTATCAACCTCGTACCGGTCCAGGCCATCTCCCCAAGAGGTGGGCCGGGTCCGCAGCCGGGTGCGGGACACTTGTCTTCGCCCGCCTCTACGATCCTTGGCGGGAGGAGTTCGAAGGGTGGCCGCCCAGGGAACCGGCTCAGTGCCGGGGGCGTGGATACGATCAGTAAGCAGTACCAGGCAGAGCAGTACGCGCAAGCAGTACGGCAGGGCAGTACGGCAACGAAGGAGGAGGTGCCCCATGGGAGTCCTGAAGAAGTTCGAGCAGCGTCTCGAAGGTCTGGTCAACGGCACCTTCGCCAAGGTGTTCAAGTCCGAGGTCCAGCCCGTGGAGATCGCCGGAGCACTCCAGCGCGAGTGCGACAACAACGCCACCATCTGGAACCGCGACCGGACCGTCGTCCCCAACGACTTCATCGTGGAACTGAGCGCCCCCGACTACGAGCGCCTGAGCCCCTACTCGGGCCAGCTCGGGGACGAGCTGGCCGGCATGGTGCGCGACTACGCCAAGCAGCAGCGTTACACGTTCATGGGACCGATCAAGGTCAACCTGGAGAAGGCGGACGACCTGGACACCGGCCTGTACCGGGTCCGCAGCCGTACGCTCGCCTCCTCCAGCAACCAGCAGGCCCCCGGGCCCGCCGCCCCGGCCGGGCGGCCCGGCACCGGTCCCGCGCCGGGCGGATACGGGTACCCGCAGCCCGCCCCGCCCGCCGGCGCACCCCCCATGCCCAGTTCGCCGCCGCCCGGCGCCCGGCCCGGGGGCTACGGCTACCCGCAGCCCGCGGGCCAGCGGCCCCCGGCCGCCCCGGCGGGCGGCGGACGCGCCCGCTACTGGATCGAGATCAACGGCACCCGCCATCAGATCTCCCGCCCGACGCTGGTGCTGGGCCGCAGCACCGACGCCGACGTGCGGATCGACGACCCCGGCGTCTCCCGCCGGCACTGTGAGATCCGGACCGGAACGCCCTCGACGATCCAGGATCTCGGCTCCACCAACGGCATCGTGGTGGACGGGCAGCACACCACCCGCGCTACGCTCCGCGACGGCTCGCGGATCGTCGTGGGCAGCACCACCATCATTTACCGGCAAGCCGAAGGGTGAAGCGGGGGCAATGTCAGAGCTGACCCTCACGGTCATGCGGCTGGGTTTCCTGGCCGTACTGTGGCTGTTCGTGATCGTGGCCGTGCAGGTCATCCGCAGCGACCTGTTCGGTACGCGCGTCACCCAGCGAGGATCGCGCAGGGACGCCGGACGCCCCCAGCAGGCCCCCCGGCAGCAGGCCGCGCCCCCGCAGCCGCGTGGCCAGCAGGGCGGCGGCGGCCGGCAGCGTCGCAACGCCCCCACGAAGCTGGTGGTGACCGAGGGCACGCTGACCGGCACCACCGTCGCGCTGCAGGGCCAGACGATCACCCTGGGCCGTGCGCACGACTCCACGATCGTGCTGGACGACGACTACGCCTCCAGCCGCCATGCCAGGATCTACCCCGACCGCGACGGCCAGTGGATCGTCGAGGACCTCGGATCCACCAACGGCACCTACCTGGACCGGTCCCGGCTGACGACTCCCACACCGATCCCGCTGGGCGCGCCGATCCGCATCGGCAAGACCGTCATCGAGCTGCGGAAGTAGTGCTACATCATGAGTGAGCGCGAGCGGAGCGAGCACGCGACGGCGGACCGCAGGGCGGCTCCCGGCGCGCTCCCGACCGGAGGGTGGGCAGTGTGGCTCGACACGACCGGCTGTACCCGGAGCAGCCGACGGGCGAGGTGCGCATGAGTCTGTCACTGCGCTTCGCCGCCGGATCGCACAAGGGCATGATCCGGGAGGGCAACGAGGACTCCGGTTACGCCGGTCCCCGGCTGCTCGCCATCGCCGACGGCATGGGCGGCCAGGCGGCCGGCGAGGTCGCCTCCTCCGAGGTGATCTCCACGCTGGTCACGCTCGACGACGACGTGCCCGGCTCGGACATCCTCACCTCCCTCGGCGCCGCCGTGCAGCGCGCCAACGACCAGCTGCGCGCCCTGGTCGACGAGGACCCGCAGCTGGAGGGCATGGGCACCACGCTCACCGCCCTGCTGTGGACCGGCCAGCGCCTCGGCCTCGTACACGTCGGCGACTCCCGCGCCTATCTGCTGCGGGACGGGGTCCTCACCCAGATCACCCAGGACCACACCTGGGTGCAGCGGCTCGTCGACGAGGGCCGGATCACCGAGGAAGAGGCGACCACCCACCCGCAGCGCTCGCTGCTCATGCGCGCGCTCGGCAGCGGCGACCACGTCGAACCTGACCTGTCCATCCGCGAGGTCCGGGCCGGCGACCGCTATCTGATCTGCTCCGACGGCCTGTCCGGCGTCGTCTCCCCCCAGACGATGGAGGAGACCCTCGCCAGCTACCAGGGCCCGCAGGAGACCGTGCAGGAACTGATCCAGCTCGCGCTCCGCGGCGGCGGCCCCGACAACATCACCGTCATCGTCGCCGACGTACTCGACCTGGACACCGGGGACACCCTGGCCGGCCAGCTGTCCGACACCCCCGTGGTGGTCGGCGCGGTCGCCGAGAACCAGCACCACCTGCACGACAACGGCATCATGCAGACCCCGGCCGGCCGCGCCTCGCACCTCGGCCGCCAGGTGCCGGGCCAGGGCGGCGGCGAGTTCGGCCCGCCCGGCAGCGGCGACACCACCGGCTACATCCCGGCCGGCAGCTTCGGCGACTACGGCGACGACGACTTCGTCAAGCCGCACAAGGGCCGCAGATGGCTCAAGCGCTCCCTGTACGGCGGTCTCGCCCTGGCCGTCATCGGCGGCGGCCTGTACGGCGGTTACCGCTGGACGCAGACCCAGTACTACGTCGGCGTCAAGGGCGAGCACGTCGCGCTGTACCAGGGCATCAGCCAGGACCTGGCCTGGGTGTCGCTGTCCAAGGTGGAGCAGGACCACCCCGAGATCGAACTCAAGTACCTGCCGCCCTACCAGCAGAAGCAGGTCAAGGCCACGATCGCCGAGGGCGGCCTGACGGACGCCCGGTCGAAGGTCCAGGAACTCGCCGTGCAGGCATCCGCCTGCAAGAAGGAGGCGCAGCGGCAGGCCGCCGACAGCGAGAGCAACGCCAAGACGGGCCAGGGCGAGGCCGGGGGCACCACGGGAACCACGCGTGCCTCCCTCACGTCCAAGGCCTCGCAGACACCCTCCCCGTCGGCTTCTTCAGGTACGTCAGCGTCTCCGTCGAAGCCCCCGTCCACGACCCCGTCCGCGACCCCCAGCCCCGGCCCCACCCTCTCGGAGGATGAGCAGAAGGTCGTCTCGCTGTGCGGTAAGCAGTAGGCAAGCCGTGAGAGGCCCCGTCACACGATGAGCAGTACTTCCCACACGTCGACGCACCACACGTCCACGATCGGCTCCATCGGCGCGCCGAGCCGACGCAACACCGAGCTGGCGCTGCTGGTGTTCGCCGTCGCCATCCCGGTGTTCGCCTACGCCAACGTGGGCCTGGCCATCAACGACCAGGTGCCGCCGGGCCTGCTCAGCTACGGCTGCGGGCTCGGCCTGCTCGCCGGCGTCGGCCACCTCGCCGTACGGAAGTTCGCGCCGTACGCCGACCCGCTGCTGCTGCCCCTGGCCACGCTCCTCAACGGCCTCGGCCTCGTCGTCATCTGGCGGCTCGACCAGTCGAAACTGCTCCAGTCGCTGCCCAACTACGTGACGGCCGCGCCCCGCCAGCTGCTGTACACCGCGATGGGCATCGCACTGTTCATCGTCGTGCTGATCTTCCTCAAGGACCACCGCGTCCTGCAGCGCTACACCTACATCTCGATGTTCTGCGCGCTGGTCCTGCTGCTGCTGCCGCTGGTGCCCGGCCTCGGGGCCGACATCTACGGCGCCAAGATCTGGATCAGGGTCCCCGGCCTCGGCTCCCTCCAGCCGGGCGAGTTCGCGAAGATCGTCCTCGCCGTCTTCTTCGCCGGCTATCTGATGGTGAAGCGCGACGCCCTGGCCCTCGCCAGCCGCCGCTTCATGGGCCTGTACCTGCCGCGCGGCCGCGACCTCGGACCCATCCTGGTCGTCTGGGGGATCTCCATCCTCATCCTGGTCTTCGAGACCGACCTCGGCACCTCGCTGCTGTTCTTCGGAATGTTCGTCATCATGCTGTACGTCGCCACCGAGCGGACCAGCTGGATCGTCTTCGGTCTGCTGATGTCCGCGGCCGGCGCCGTCGGCGTGGCGAGCTTCGAGCCGCACGTCCAGCAGCGCGTCCAGGCCTGGCTCAACCCGCTGGGGGAGTACAAGCTCAGCCAACAGGGCGTCTACGGCCACTCCGAGCAGTCCATGCAGGCGCTGTGGGCCTTCGGTTCCGGCGGCACCCTCGGCAGCGGCCTCGGCCAGGGCCACTCCGACCTCATCCGGTTCGCCGCCAACTCCGACTTCATCCTCGCCACCTTCGGCGAGGAGCTGGGCCTGGCCGGCGTCATGGCGATCCTGCTGCTGTACGGCCTGATCGTGGAGCGTGGCGTACGCACCGCCCTCGCCGCGCGCGACCCCTTCGGCAAGCTGCTCGCCGTCGGCCTCTCCGGCGCCTTCGCCCTCCAGGTCTTCGTCGTCGCCGGCGGCGTCATGGGCCTGATCCCGCTGACCGGTATGACCATGCCGTTCCTGGCGTACGGCGGGTCCTCCGTGATCGCCAACTGGGCCCTCATCGGCATCCTGATCCGGATCAGCGACACCGCGCGCCGCCCGGCCCCGACCCCCGCCAGCAACCCCGACGCCGAGATGACCCAGGTGGTCCGCCCGTGAACAAGCCCCTGCGCCGGATCGCGATCTTCTGCGGCCTTCTGGTCCTGACGCTGCTCATCCGGGACAACTGGCTCCAGTACGTCCAGGCCGACAGCCTGAAGAACGACACGTTGAACCGCCGCGTCACCATCGCCCGCTACTCCACGCCGCGCGGCGACATCATCGTCGACGGCAACCCCATCACCGGGTCCACCGCGACCAGCACGAGCGGTCTGAACGACCTGAAGTACAAGCGCACCTACAAGGACGGCCCGATGTGGGCGCCGGTCACCGGGTTCGCCTCGCAGGCCTTCGGCGCCAACCAGCTGGAGTCCATCGAGGACGGCATCCTCACCGGCAACGACGACCGGCTCTTCTTCCGCAACACCCTCGACATGATCACGGGGAAGCCGAAGCAGGGCGGCAACGTCGTCACCACGCTCAGCGGGGCCGCGCAGAAGGCCGCGTACGACGGTCTGAAGGCGCAGGGCGGCAAGGGCGCGGTGGCCGCCCTCGATCCGTCCACCGGCAAGATCCTGGCGCTGGCGTCCTACCCGTCGTACGACCCGTCGTCGTTCGCCGGGAACTCCACGGACACCGACACCAAGGCGTGGAACAAGCTGCTGAAGAAGAACAACCCCGACGACCCGATGCTGAACCGGGCGCTGCGCGAGACCTACCCGCCGGGCTCCACCTTCAAGGTGGTCACCGCCGCGGCCGCCCTGGAGAACGGGCTGTACACCTCAGCCGAGGAGAAGACCAAGTCGCCGCTGCCGTGGATCATGCCGGGTACGACCACGCCGCTGAAGAACGAGGGCAACCTCCCCTGCAAGGACGCCACCATGCGCGAGGCGCTCCGGGTGTCCTGCAACACCGTCTTCGGCAAGATCGGTTCCGATCTCGGCAACGACAAGATGCTGGAGGAGGCGAAGAAGTTCGGCTTCGACGCCGAGCACTTCACGCCGGTCCGCTCCAGCGCCTCCGTGTTCTCCGACAACATGGACCAGTCGCAGACCGCGCAGTCCTCGATCGGCCAGTTCAACACCGCGGCCACCCCGCTGCAGATGGCCATGGTCGCCTCGGCGGTCGCCAACGACGGCAAGCTGATGAAGCCGTACATGGTCGACAAGCTCCAGTCGTCGAACCTGGACACCATCGAGCAGACCGACCCTGAGCAGCTGAGCCAGCCGCTGTCCTCGAAGAACGCGCAGATCCTGCAGTCGATGATGGAGACGGTCGTCAAGGACGGCACCGGCAAGAACGCGCAGATCGGCGGCGGGATCACCGTGGGCGGCAAGACCGGTACCGCCCAGCACGGCGTGGGCAACAGCGAGAACCCCTACGCCTGGTTCATCTCGTACGCCAAGCTCAGCGACGGCAGCTCGCCGGTCGCCGTGGCCGTGGTCATCGAGGACGAGAACGCCAACCGCGACGACATCTCCGGCGGCGGCCTCGCGGCGCCGATCGCGAAGAGCGTGATGGAGGCGGTCATCAACGCCAAGCAGTGACCCCGCTCACGTCCCCTTCACATCGGTGCACGTTGCGATACCGGTCCTGTATCGGGTCACGGGCTTGGCCAGGTCACACAGAGCGAGCCGGGTACGGTAGGCCCGGACGGCAGCCTCCGGCCGCACACACCGTGCCGGCCGGGACCGACGGAGAGGGCTGGTAGGTAGCTATGGAAGAGCCGCGTCGCCTCGGCGGCCGGTACGAGCTGGGCCAGGTGCTCGGCCGTGGTGGCATGGCGGAGGTCTACCTCGCGCATGACACCCGCCTCGGCCGCACCGTGGCGGTGAAGACGCTGCGCGCGGACCTCGCGCGCGATCCGTCCTTCCAGGCCCGGTTCCGCCGGGAGGCCCAGTCCGCCGCCTCGCTCAACCATCCCGCGATCGTCGCGGTCTACGACACGGGCGAGGACTACATCGACGGGGTCTCGATCCCGTACATCGTCATGGAGTACGTCGACGGCTCCACGCTCCGTGAGCTGCTGCACTCCGGCCGCAAGCTGCTGCCCGAGCGTGCCATGGAGATGACCATCGGCATCCTCCAGGGACTGGAGTACGCGCACCGCAACGGCATCGTCCACCGCGACATCAAGCCCGCCAACGTGATGCTGACCCGCAACGGTCAGGTCAAGGTCATGGACTTCGGCATCGCCCGTGCGATGGGGGACGCCGGCATGACGATGACGCAGACCGCGGCGGTCATCGGCACCGCGCAGTACCTGTCGCCGGAGCAGGCGAAGGGCGAGCAGGTGGACGCCCGGTCCGACCTGTATTCGACGGGCTGCCTGCTCTACGAACTGCTGACGGTGCGGCCGCCCTTCGTCGGGGACTCCCCGGTGGCCGTGGCCTACCAGCACGTGCGGGAGGAGCCCCAGCCGCCGAGCGTCTTCGACCCCGAGATCACGCCCGAGATGGACGCGATCGTGCTGAAGGCGCTGGTCAAGGACCCGAACTACCGCTACCAGTCCGCGGACGAGATGCGTGCCGACATCGAGGCGTGCCTCGACGGCCAGCCGGTCGCGGCGACCGCGGCGATGGGCGCGGTCGGCTACGGCGGCTACCCGGACGACCAGCCGACCACGGCACTGCGCGCGGACGCCGGGGCGGGCGCCACGACGATGCTGCCGCCGATGAACCCGGACGACGGCGGCTACGGCTACGACGACCGTCCCGACCGGCGCCGGCAGCAGAAGAAGAACAACACCTCGACGATCCTCCTCGTGATCGCGGGCATCCTGGTCCTGATCGGCGCGATCCTGATCGGGATGTGGGCGTTCAGCGGGAAGAACGCGGGTGACGGCAAGGTCTCCACGCCGAACTTCATCGGAAACAGCCAGCAGACCGCGCAGAAGATGGCGGAGAACGTCGGTCTGACGGTGACCACGTCCAAGAAGCCCTGCGAGGACCAGCCCAAGGGCAACGTCTGCTCCCAGAACCCGGACCCCGGCACGGACGTCGACAAGGGCACCTCGGTCAGCCTGGTCGTCTCGACGGGCGCGCCGAAGGTCGCGGTGCCCAACGTCATCAACAAGGACGTCGACACGGCCACGCAGCAGCTCGAAGACAAGGGCTTCAAGGTCAAGACGACGGAGACGGAGTCCCAGCAGACCGAGGGAACGGTCCTCAGCCAGAACCCCGACCCCGGTACGGAACTGGAGAAGGCCTCCACGGTGACCCTTGAGGTCGCCAAGGAAGTGGCGAAGTCGACCGTGCCCGATGTCGTCGGCAGGACCTGCGACGAGGCGAAGGCCCAGATGACGGCCGGCAACCTGGTGGGCAACTGCGTCGAGACGCCCGTGACGGACGCCTCCCAGGACGGCAAGGTCATCTCGACCGACCCGCAGGCCAACCAGCAGGTCGACAAGAACTCGCAGGTGACGATCACCGTCGGCAAGCTGCAAAAGCAGAAGACGGCGGTACCGGACGTCCGCGGGCGGACGGTGGCCGAGGCTCGGCAGCTGCTGAACGCGCAGGGCTTCACCAACATCCAGTTCGCCGGGGGCAGCGACCAGAGCGACAACGCGCGGGTCGTCGCACAGGACCCCAAGGAGAACCAACAGGTCGACGACCCCGCGGGCACGCAGATCACGCTGACCACCCTGGGCGCCGGCGGCAACAACGGCGGTGGCAACGGCGGCTTCTTCGGCGGCCGCAACGGCTGACCCACCCCGACAACGAGTGGGCCCCTACCGGAAACCCCGGCAGGGGCCCACTCGTTCGTGAGGCAACCGACGGCTCAGCGCGGCACATCCGGCAGAGCGCTCAGCGGAGTTCCTTCGGTGGCGTGCGCTTGCTGTCGACCTTGTCCACGCGGACCAGTTCGCCCCAGACCACGTAGCGGTAGCGGCTTGTGTAGACGGGGGTGCAGGTCGTCAGGGTGATGTAGTGGCCCGGCTTCTTCTTGCCGGATTCCTCGGGGATCTTGTCGAGGACCTCGACGTTGTACTTCGACGTCTCCGGGAGGACGGCGTAGGTCTTGTAGACGTACCACCGGTCCTTCGTCTCGAAGACGATCGGGTCGCCCTTCTTCATCTTGTCGATGTTGTGGAACTTGGCGCCGTGGCCGTCGCGGTGGGCGGCGAGGGTGAAGTTGCCCTCCTTGCCGGACATGGGGAGCGTGGCCTTGACGGGATCGGTGTAGTAGCCGGCCACACCGTCGTTGAGTACCTTCTCCGAGGTGCCCTTCTCGACCAGCACCTCGCCGTTCTTCATCGCGGGCACGTGCAGGAAGCCGATGCCGTCCTTGGTGTCCAGCGCCCCGGGCCCGGTGTCCTCGGCCCAGTGGTCGCGGACCTTGTCGGACTGCCGGTGGGCCTCGCGGTCGGCGACGACGTTCGTCCACCACAGGGAGTAGACGACGAACAGGGCGAGCACCAGGCCCGCCGTGATGAGGAGTTCACCGAGGACGCTGATCGCGCCGGCGATCAGGCCCGACGTCCGTCGCTGCGGTCCCGGCGCCGAGCCGGGAACGGACGTCTGCCCTTCGATGTCGTCTGCGGTCGCTGACACTGTTTCATCTGCCCTTACTGGACGAGTGCATCCGGCTTGCCCTTGCTGCGCGGCCGTTCCTCGACCATCTTGCCCCAGACGATCAACCGGTACTTGCTGGTGAACTCCGGTGTGCAGGTGGTCAGCGTGATGTAGCGCCCCGGCTCGGTGAACCCCGAGTCCTTCGGGACCGGGTCGAGTACGCCCGTGTTCGACGGCGGCGTCACCGGCAGGATCGACGCGACCTTGTACACGAAGTACTCCTCCTGCGTCTCGACCACGACCGCGTCGCCGGACTTCAGCTTGTTGATGTACCGGAACGGTTCCCCGTGCGTGTTGCGGTGGCCCGCGAGCCCGAAGTTGCCCGTCCTGGCGGACGGCATCGCGGTCTTCAGCGGCTCCTGGCCGTAGTGCCCGACCATGCCCTTGTCGAGGACCTTCTTGTTGCTGACGCCCTCGGCGATCGGCACGACCACGTCCAGCTCGGGGATGTGCAGGATGGCGAAGCCCTGCCCCGGCTCGAACTCGCCGGGTGCGCGCTTTCCGTTCGCCCAGTCCTGTTGCAGATCGCTGGCCTCCTTGCCGGCCTGCGCATGCGCCCGCACGTTCGTCCACCACAGCTGGTAGGTGACGAACAGCAGCATCAGCACCCCGGTGGTGATGAACACCTCGCCTATCGCCCGGCTCGCGACGACCGCAGGGCTGGGCCTGCGCAGCCGCGCCTGCCGCCGTGCCTCGACCCGGGACAGCGGCGCCCCGGGCTCGCTCCCCTCGGTCGCCGGCTCGGTCACCCTGCCGCCACCGCCATGACGCCCGCCACGCCGCTTGGCTGCCTTTCTGCGGGCCGCACGGCCGCCCGGCGCGGGTCCAGGTGGGGACGAGGCAAAAGAGGCGCCAGAGGCCGATCCAGCGGCGGCCGTGGAGGCGTCGGCGGCCGGCGGCGGATCCGGGATCCGCAGAGCGACCGTCTCCTCGTCGATGGGGGGCAGGTAGGCCGTCTCGTCCCCTCCCGGGCCTGGCCGGTCCCCGAGCGCGCCGGAAGCCCCGTACGACTGGTCCTCGTACGAGGCGCCGGACTCGCGTTCCGGGCGCAGCGCGGTCACGCCGTGGCCCTGCCCACCACCGGGGCGAGCCCCGCCGACCTCGCCACCGCCGCCTGGTCCCCGCACTCCACCAGCCAGTTGGCCAGCATCCGGTGACCGTGCTCGGTCAGCACCGACTCGGGGTGGAACTGAACGCCCTCGACGGGCAGTTCCCGATGGCGCAGGCCCATGATGATGCCGTCGTGCGTGCGGGCCGTGACCTCCAGCTCCGGCGGGACGGTGGCCGGTTCGGCGGCCAGGGAGTGGTAGCGGGTCGCCGTGAAGGGCGAGGGCAGCCCGGCGAAGACGCCCTTGCCCTCGTGCTCGACCGGGGAGGTCTTGCCGTGCAGCAACTCGGGGGCGCGGTCCACGACGCCGCCGTACGCCACCTGCATCGACTGCATGCCGAGACAGACGCCGAAGACCGGGACGCCGGTGGCGGCGCAGTGGCGCACCATCTCGACGCAGACCCCGGCCTCTTCGGGGGTGCCGGGACCCGGTGACAGCAGGACGCCGTCGAACCTGTCCTGGGCGTGCGCCGTCGACACCTCGTCGTTGCGCAGCACCTCGCACTCGGCGCCCAGCTGGTACAGGTACTGGACGAGGTTGAAGACGAAGCTGTCGTAGTTGTCGACGACGAGAATCCGCGCACTCACTGGTTGTCCACCGTCACATCGTTGAAGGGCAGCAGCGGTTCGGCCCAGGGAAAGACGTACTGGAACAGGATGTAGACCACGGCCAGGACCAGCACGAGGGAGACCAGCGCCTTCACCCACGTGTTGCCCGGCAGATGCCGCCAGATCCAGCCGTACATGCCGTCCCTTCCGTAGCGCCACGGCACCTACTCACGCCGTACGGCACCAGACTAACGGCGCAGTGCCTTCGGTTTGCCTGCCTCCACAGGCTGGGTGGAATCAAGGTGCGCCCAGACGATCAGCCGGTGACTGTGGCCCCATTCCGGTTCGCAGGTGGTCAGCGTCAGATAGCGGCCCGGACGCGTGTACCCGGACATACGTGGCACAGGATCGATCACCTCAACGTCCGTCGGGACGGTTTTGTAGGGCCCTTTGTCGATCCGATACGTGAACCAGGTGGTTCCGTCCGTGAGCACCACCGCGTCGCCGGGCCGCAGCGCGGGGAAGTCCTTGAACGGATCACCGTAGGTGCGCCGATGACCCGCGACCGAGAAATTGCCCCGCTGGCCCAGCCGGGCGGTGCGCGCGTAGTGGCCCAGCCCCTTCTTCAGCAGGTCGGTGCCGGTGCCCTCCAGCACCGGCTTGTTCCACGTGAAACCGAACCGCGGGATGTACATGATCGCGAAGGCCCTGCCGGGCCGGTACGGCGTGGGCGTGGCGGGGCCGCCGGCGGCGCCGGGGCCGGCCGGCTCGCGCACGCTCCCCCGCGACCACTGCTGCTGAAGCCGCTCGACCTGGTCGCTCATGAGACCGTCGGCCTTGACACCGGTCCAGAACAGCACATAGGCGACGAACAGGACGATCAGGGCGCCGATGGTGATGCACAGCTCGCTGACGGTCCTCACGATCACGCGCACCGGCAGCTCCTGTACGGACGCCCACACGTATCAGTCGACGGGTTTCGCGTAGTGCAGGTCCACTGTGCCCGAGTAACCCGGCAGCGTCACCGTGCCGTCGTCGGTGACTTTCCAGCCGAGGCCGTAGACGTTCACGTACACCATGTAGTTCTGGATGGCCGGCGCATCCGCGAGCGCCTTCTGCAGCTTCTCCGGGTCGCCGACCGCGGTGATCGTGTACGGCGGCGAGTAGACGCGGCCCTGGAGGATCAGCGTGTTGCCCACGCAGCGCACGGCGCTGGTGGAGATCAGCCGCTGGTCCATCACCTTGATGCCCTCGGCCCCGCCCTGCCACAGGGCGTTCACCACGGCTTGCAGGTCCTGCTGGTGGATGACCAGGTAGTCGGGCTGCGGCTCGGGGTAGCCGGGGAGCTTCGCGGTGGCGTTGGGCGGGGCGTCGTTGAGCGTCACCGTGACCGCCTTGCCGGTGAGCTTGTGGGTGCCCGTGCTCTTCTCCAGCCCGGACAGCTTCTCGTCCTGCGCCTTGCTGCTGCCGTCGTCGCGCTCGGCCAGCGCCTCGACCTCGTCGCGCGCGCCCGCGTTGGCCTCGTCCAGCTCCTTGTTCTTGCGGCTGCGCTCCTGGATCAGGTCGGACAGCTTCAGCAAGGAGGCGTCGGTGCGGATGTCGGTGCCCTTGGCCGTGTCGAAGCTGGTGAAGAAGATGAGCCCGGCGAGGGCGAAGACGCCCACCGTGAGGATCCGCACCGGCCGGAAAGAAGCGTTGCGAACCGGCGGGGAACCCGTTGATCCCGTCCCGGGGGAGTCGGCAGAATTGCTCAACGTACCCTTATCTCCTTCGGCGCCGCGGAAGCACTACGCTAACGGACGCCCGGGGGAGCGCTCAGTGTCCCCTTGTACGCTGCCCTGAGCCCGATCCAGTTCCCTGCGCGGCCACGCAGCGCATCGACAGGAGAGACCCTCGTGCCGAAGTCACGTATCCGCAAGAAGGCCGACTACACGCCGCCGCCGGCGAAGCAGGCGGCCGCCATCAAGCTGAACAGCCGCGCCTGGGTCGCACCCGTGATGCTGGCCATGTTCCTGATCGGCCTGGCCTGGATCGTCGTCTTCTACGTGACCGACGGCTCACTGCCCGTCGATTCCCTGGACAACTGGAACATCGTGGTCGGTTTCGGCTTTATCGCCGCCGGGTTCGGTGTCTCCACCCAGTGGAAGTAGCAGCCGCTCTCCGGTGAACACGGCTCTACCCAGAGCTATCCGCTGAGTTATCCACAGGCCTGGGGTCGTTTCCACATCTCCCTGGGGAAAAGACGACGATCTGTGGATAACTCATCGAGTGTTGACGCCGGTGTGACTGGCCTACCGGTCGCCGCAAACCTGTTCACCCCCTGTCCGACCTGGGAAAACACACCCGAGCGACAGGGGGAACAGTTGTTCCCACACACTGTGCACAAGATCCGGCACACGCTGTGGACAACGGTTCGGTATCGACCGGGCGGAACGGTCCCGATCAGGTCAGCTGGGCCGTTCTGATCACCGTCAGGACCACGACCACCACCAGGACCAGGGCGCAGGTGCCGTACTGGATCAGCGCCCGGTTCTTCCGGGGGGCGTGGATCATGGCGTAACCGGTGACGACGCCGGCGACCAGGCCGCCGATGTGCGCCTGCCAGGCGATGTTGAAGCCCGGGCTGAAGGTGAAGATCAGGTTGATCACCAGCAGGGCGATGACCGGGCGCATGTCGTAGTTGAGCCGGCGCAGCAGCACGGCCGTGGCGCCGAACAGCCCGAAGATCGCTCCGGAGGCGCCCACCACGGCCTTGTTGGGCGCGGTGAGGAGATAGCTGAGCGCGCTGCCGGCCAGTCCGGAGACGAAGTAGAGCGCCAGATAGCGGGCACGGCCGAGGGCCGCCTCCAGGGGGCCGCCGATCCACCACAGGCTGAGCATGTTGAACAGGATGTGGATGACGCTGCCGTGCAGGAACATCGAGGTCAGCAGGCGGTAGTACTGGCCTTCCGCGACGCCCTCGACCGGGCCGAAGAGCTGGTAGGAGGCGTGGCCGATCAGCTCGAACTGGTTGGTGAACCGACTGCCGACGGCCTGCTGGACCAGGAAGGCGGCCAGGTTGATGCCGATCAGGACCTTGGTGACCAGCCGGGGATCGGCCGTCATGGTGCCGCCCGCGAGGGTGCGGGGCTGGGCGGCCGCCGGGGGGTGCCCGGTGCCGGAACCGCCGCGCACACAGTCGGGGCACTGGAAGCCCACGGACGCGCTGACCATGCACTCCGGGCAGATCGGGCGCTCACAGCGGGTGCAGCGGATGCCGGTCTCGCGGTCCGGGTGCCGGTAGCACACGGGCACGCTCCGGGCGTCCTGCGCGCGCCCTGTGGCCTGGTCCATGAGGTCCCCTCGGTCGATCCTGGGCACTACACCGCCCCGCCCATCCTTACGGACGAGCGGGGCGTTTGGTTCCCTGCGGGAGGAACCGCCAGGGGCGGTCTCAGCCCTCGCGCTTCTCGATGACGACCGACTCCAGCACGACGTCGTTGACCGGCCGGTCGTTCGGCCGGCTCGTCGGGACACCGGCGATGGCGTCCACGACCTTCTGGCTGGCCGGGTCGGTGACCTCGCCGAAGATGGTGTGCTTGCGGTTCAGCCAGGTGGTCGGGCCGACCGTGATGAAGAACTGCGAGCCGTTGGTGTTCGGGCCGGCGTTGGCCATGGCCAGCAGGTACGGCTTGTTGAAGGACAGGTCCGGGTGGAACTCGTCCTCGAACTCGTAACCGGGGCCGCCGATGCCGGTGCCCAGCGGGTCGCCGCCCTGGATCATGAAGCCGCTGATGACCCGGTGGAAGATCGTGCCGTCGTAGAGCTTGTCCTGGCTCGTGGCGCCGGTCTCCGGGTGCTTCCACGCCCGCTCGCCCTGTGCGAGTTCGACGAAGTTCTTGACCGTCTTGGGCGTGTGGTTCGGAAAGAGCCGGACCTCGATGTCGCCGTGGTTGGTCTTCAGGGTGGCGTAAAGCTGCTCGGCCACGATCTGCCTTCCGTTGTCTGCTTGTGACTCCCTCGATCCTCGCACGGCACGGCCCCCGCGTCGCCCGACGGCCCTGGGCGGGTCCCGCATCTGCACGGAATCGCTTGCGAAAAACCCGGCCGTCTCCCCTCGGGCCGGAAGCGTTCGACAGCGATCCATGGCATTGTCGACGGAAAGCTCCCATTGACCGGAATGCGCGATTCGCCCGCTCTTGTCCGTTGATCGGGTGGATCGGCACCCGTATGCCCGCCCCGCATGCCACACGACGCGCGGGCAGGCATGATCCTGAAAAGGGTGGAAAGTCGAAATACCGTACGCCACCGAGGAGGAGGATCCCGTGACCCGCATCGACAGCGTGCGCGCCGCGACCGGCTCGGCGAAGGACAGCGTGCTGCACGCCGCGGAAGTGGTGGCGCCCTACGCCGACACGGCCAAGGAGCGTGCCGCGTACTACGCACAAGAGGCACGCGTACGGCTCGCGCCCGTGATGTCGCAGGCCGCCGAACAGGCCCGCGTCCAGTACGACGCCCGGCTTGTTCCGCGCCTGGAACTGGCGCGTTCCCATGTACCACCGAGGGTGGACCAGGCCGCGCACGACGCGGCCGTCCGTACCCGACGGGCGGCCCGACAGGCCGCCGCATACTCGCGGCCGAAGATCGAGCATGCCGTCGCCGTGGCGGGACCGGTCCGTGAAGAGGCCGCCGCACGGAGCGCCGCCGCGCTGGCCGCGCTGCGCGGCCAGGTCTCGCCCCAGGAGATCCAGCAGCTGATCCGCAGGCATGAGCGCCGGGCGAAGGCGGGCCGGGTGGCGAAGGCACTGGCCGTGGTCGGCGTCCTGGCCGGTGGCGCCTTCGCCGTCTGGAAGTGGTGGGACAAGCAGGCCAACCCCGACTGGCTGGTGGAGCCGCCCGCCGCGACCGACGCCCCGGAGCCGGACCGGCTGAGTTCGGTGGACGGCAGCCCCGATGCCTCGGTCCTGGACCCCGAAGTACAGGCCAAGGAGGCCGAGGGGCGCGCCACCAGGGACGACGAGCAGCCCTGACGTCCGGCATCAAGCCGTTCGGCCGCCATGGGCGGGAGACCTCCGTGGGTCTCCCGCCCATGCCCGTGTTTCACGTGAAACATCCGAATGGCGGCGGTCAGGCACGCCGACGGGATTCCTCCAGATAGTGCAGTACGGCGGCCACCCGCCGGTCGACCCGGTCGGTGGGGGCGAGATCGAGCTTCGCGAAGATGCTGCGGATGTGCTTGTGGACGGCGCCCTCGGTGACGACGAGCCGCTCGGCGATGGCGCCGTTGCCCAGCCCTTCGGCCATCAGGGCCAGCACCTCCCGCTCGCGGGGGCTCAGCCGCTCCAGCCGGGTGTCCTGACGGGAGCGGGTGAAGAGCTGGGCGACGACCTCGGGGTCGATGGCGGTGCCGCCGCCGGCCACCCGTCCGAGCGCGTCCAGGAACTCCTCGACCCGTCCGACCCGCTCCTTCAGCAGATAGCCGAGGCCGCCCACCCCGCCGCTGAGCAATTCGGTGGCGAAGGACTGCTCGACATAGGCGGACAGCACGAGGACGGCCAGGTCGGGCCGTCTGCGGCGGGCCTCGACGGCCGCCCGGATGCCCTCGTCGGTGTGCGTGGGCGGCATCCGTACGTCGAGGATGGCGACGTCGGGCTTGTGCTGGTCGATGGCGTCGAGCACACCGTCGGGGGTGTCCGCGGTGGCCACCACGTCCAGGGATTCCGCGCGCAGCAGGAGGGCCAGTCCCTCGCGCAGCAGCGGGTCATCCTCGGCTATCACGATCCGCATGTCACGATCCGCCCGTCACGATCCACAGGTCACTGTCCGTCCGGCCCGGCCCGCTGCGTTCCGCCCCCGCCTCACGAGCCACCGCCCCGAGCCTGCGGTCCCTCCGGCACGGCCCGCGCGTCGTCCATGGGCAGGACCGGCGGTCAGGCGCCGGCGGGCAGGTCCACTTCGAGGACGGTGGGTCCGCCCGGCGGGCTGGCCACGGTGAGCGTACCGTCATGGGCGGCGACCCGGCGCCGGATGCCGCTGAGTCCGGAGCCGCCGTCCTCGTCCGCGCCGCCCCGGCCGTCGTCCTCGATCCGCAGGGCCAGCCGTCCGCCCCGGCCGCGCACCGTCACCGCCGCCGACGTGGCTCCGCTGTGCTTGGCGATGTTGGTCAGTGCCTCGGCCACGACGAAGTAGGCGGTGGCCTCCACGGACGCGGCGCAGCGCTGCGGCGCCTCGACATCGATGTGGCAGGGCACGGCGCAGTTCGCGGCGAGACCGGACAGTGCACCGGCGAGACCGCGGTCGGCGAGCACGGGCGGCAGGATGCTCCGGGAGACCGTGCGCAGTTCCGCCAGCGCCTGCTCGGCGGCGGACTGTGCGCGTTCCAGAAGCTCCTCGGCGCCGGACGGGTCGCGGGCGACCATCCGGCGGGCGGCCCCGAGCAGCACGGTCACGGTGACGATCCGGTTCTGGGTGCCGTCGTGCAACGAGCGCTCGATGCGGCGCAGTTCGGTGGCGTGGGCGTCGAGCGCGGCGGCGCGCGTCGCGGTCAGTTCGGCGACGCGCAGGGAGAGGTCGGTGTCCGGACCGACGGCGAGCAGGCTCCGGCCGGGCCGGGCCTGAAGCCGGGCCATGCCGGGTGTCAGACCCATGATGACGGCGACCCAGGCCACGCCGAGGAGGGCCACGGAGGCGGCCGCCGTCCAGGAGTGCGCGACCCCGAACCCCAGCGACGTACTCGTCACCCCGTCCGGGACCAGACGCCACCACAGCGGGAAGGTGGCGTCCCGCACGGCGGCGAGGGGCAGCAGGATCGCGAGCCAGCCCAGCAGCAGGCCGAGGGTGCCGTGCCGGACGAGCCAGCGCAGCTCACGGCGCGTGGTGGGATCGCCGAGCGCGGCCCGCAGCCCGCCCGGGGGTGCGTCGGGGGCCACGACCTCGGGACCCCAGCGGCCCAGCCGCTCGCGTTCCCGGCCGGCGAGGCGGTGCAGCGCGCGCAGCGCACCGATGGCGAGGAGCAGCCCCACGCCGATCGGGGCGGTGACCGCGCTGAGCACGAGCCACAGCAGCACGCCCAGCGCGCGCACGGCCGTGCCGAACCCGCCGACGAGCTGTTGGAGCGCGCCGAGCGCGGCCCGGACGGTCCGTGCGGCGTCGTCTCTCAGCCCCGTCCCGGCGGTGTCGCCGCCTGGAGCCGTGTCACCGCGTGGGCCGCCCGGGGTCATGTCACCGCGTGGGCCGCCCGGAGTCGTGTCACCGCGGGCACCGCCCGGGGGCGTGTCACCGCCCGTCATGGCATTCGCTGTGGTGGTGCGGTCCGTTCCCATCCCTGCCTCCCCGCTCGCCGCCGACCCTACGACGCCGCCGGGACGGACAGCGGGTCCGCGGGCGGAAAGTACAGCCTGCTGTACCCGCGATCGGGCGGCTCACGGGATCGGCCCGGGGTGCCTTCGCTCCGTAGCGTCCCGGAGTGACGGAAACCGACGAGCCAGTCCACCCGGAGGAGCCCCGCATGCCGGACAACGACCCCTACCGCCTCACCCGGGCCCCGGCCCGCGAGGGCGGCCCGCGCTCCGTGTCGCCCCAGGCCGGCCGGACCGTGCTGTGGCTGCTGCTGGTGCTGAGCGCCGCCGCCAACACGGTGACCTCGATGGCCGGTTTCACCGTCGTGAGCCTGGCCTGCGGCCTGGTCACCGTGGCCTGCGTGATCGGCCTCGTCGTGCTGCGGCTGCGAGGTCGGCGATGACCACCGCCGCCGGTCCGGCCGCCCGCGCCGCACTGGGCGCCCCCGCCATCGCGCTGGAGCACGTGACGAAGACGTACGACGGTGGCGTCCGCGCCCTCGACGATGTCTCGCTCACCGTCGGCCACGGCACCTTCCTCGCCGTGATGGGGCCGTCCGGATCCGGCAAGAGCACCCTCATGCACTGCGCCGCCGGGCTCGACACCCCGACCACGGGCAGCGTCCGCATCGACGGCCGCGAGACGGCCGGTCTGAACGAGACCCGCCGCACCGAACTGCGCCGGGACCGCGTGGGCTTCGTCTTCCAGGCCTACAACCTGATCCCGTCGCTGAGCATCGAGGACAACATCACGCTGCCGCTGCGGCTGGCCGGCCGGCGCCCCGACCGTGACTGGCTGCGGATCCTGGTCGAGCGGGTCGGGCTGACCGACCGGCTCCACCACCGCCCGGCGGAGCTGTCCGGCGGCCAGCAGCAGCGGGCCGCCGTGGTGCGGGCGCTCGCGGCCCGGCCCGCCGTCGTCTTCGCCGACGAACCGACCGGGGCGCTGGACCTGCGCAGCGCCCACCAGGTGCTGGACCTGCTGCGCGAACTGGTCGACGAGCTGGGCCAGACGGTCGTGATGGTCACCCACGACCCGGCCGCCGCGGCCCGCGCGCACCGGGCGCTGGTGATGGCCGACGGCCGGGTCGTGGACGCCCTTGACGCCCCCACCGCACCCGAACTCGCCGACCGCCTCGTCACATTGGGAGAGCAGTAGCCATGCTGCACCTCGCGGTCCGTATGGCCGCCCACCGGATCGCCGCTCTGCTGGCCGTGGCGTGTGCCGTGCTGGGTGGCGGGGCGCTGGTCACCGCCACCGGCGTGCTGGCCGAGACCGGTCTGCGCTCGCACCTGCCCCCGGGCCGGCTCGCCGGCGCGGACCTGGTGGTCGGCGCCGACCAGGAGTTCCACCCGCAGGGCGACCTGCCGATCGCCCTGCCGGAGCGGGCCAGGGTCCCCTCGGCGCTCGTGGACCGGCTGGCCGGGCTGCCGGGCGTCACGAAGACGGTCGGTGACATCGCCTTCCCCGTCTCGCTCGTCGACGCCCACGGCGGGGTCCTGCCCGCGGCGGACCCCGGACCCGCCGGGCACGGCTGGTCCTCGACCGGGCTGCTCGCGCACGCGCGGGTCGAGGGCCGGGCGCCGACCGGCTCCGCCGAGGTCGCCGTCTCCGCCGGACTCGCCACGGCGGCCGGGGTCGGCGTCGGTGACCGGGTGCGGGTCCTCGCGGGCGACCGGCCCGCCGCCGCCTACCGGGTCTCGGCGGTGGTGACCGCGCCGGGCGCCGGGGTCTACGTCGCCGACACCACGGCCGTACGCCTGGCGGGCCGCACGGGAAGCGTGGACCTGGTCGGGCTGACCACCGAGCCGGGCGCGCGCGACCGGGTCGCCGACGCCGTGCGCGAGCGGGTCGCGGGCAGCGGGCTGAAGGTCCGCACCGGGGCGGACGTGGGCGCTGCCGTGTCGCCGGGCGCGGACGCCTCACGCTCACTGCTGATCCTGCTCGCCGGCTCACTCTCCGGAATCGTGCTCCTGGTCACCGGGTTCGTCACCGCGGGCGCACTGGGCGTGTGCATCGCCGGGCAGCGCCGCGACCTGGCGCTGATGCGGGCGGTGGGAGCCACCCCGAAGCAGATCCGCCGGCTGGCCGCCGCCCAGTCGACGGTGGTCGCCGCGGTGGCCCTGGCGCCCGGAGTGGGCCTCGGCTATCTGCTGGCCGGGCGGTTCCGGGACCTGCTGACGGACCGCGGCGTGCTGGCCGCGGACCTCCCGCTCGCCGTCGGCCCGCTGCCCGCCCTCGCCACGGTGCTGCTGATGCTCGCGGTGGTCCGGCTCTCCGCCCGGGCGGCGGCCTGGCGGACCTCGCGGATGGCGGCCACGGAGGCGGTCGCCGAGTCGCGCAGCGAGCCGCGCCGGCCCTCGCGGGCGCGGACCCACACCGGTCTGCTGCTGATCGCCGCCGCGTGCGTGATGTCGGCGCTGCCGCTGCTGTCGCGGACCGTGCTCGGCGCCAGCGCGACCTCCCTCGCGGGCATCGTCTCGGCGATCGGCCTGGCGCTCGCCGGTCCTGCCCTGGTCGCCCGCGCCGGGTCGGCGGCGGTGCGGCTGCTGCGGCCGGGCACCGCCGCGCCGACCTGGCTGGCGCTGGCCAACATCCGGGCCTACGCCCAGCGGGTCGCCGGCGTGGTCAGCCCGCTCGCCATGGCGGTCGTGTTCGTGCTGACGTACACCCTGACGCAGACCACCGTGCTCGCCGCCACCGACGCCGACACCCGCGACGGCACCCTCGGCCAGTACCGGCTGAGCGCGCCGGGCCAGGGCCCGGTGGCGGACGGAACACTCGACGCCGTACGCCGGCTGCCGGGGGTGCGGGCGGCGGCACCGGTCGGCTCGACCACGGCGGTGTGGCAGTTCCAGCAGTTCGGCGAACCGACGGCGGAAGCCGAGTCGGCACTGGTCCTGGCCCCGGACGCGGCCGGCGTGCTGGATCTCGACGTGACCGAGGGCGACCTGTCCGCGCTCACCGGGCGGACCGTCGCCGTCAGCTCCGAGGCGGCCCGCTCCCGCGGGGCCGGGCGCGGCGAGCGGGTGCGGCTGGTGCTCGGTGACGGCACGCCGGTCGACGCCCGGGTCGTCGCCGTGTACAAGCGCGGGCTCGGCTTCGGCTCGGTGGTCCTCTCCCGGGACCTGGCCGCCGGGCACACCACGACGGGGCCGCAGCAGAGCATCCTGGTGCGCACCGACGGCACGGCCGAGGCCGACCGCACGCTCACGGCGTTCGCCGCGTCCCGGCCCGGGCTGATGCTCACGGGGAGCGGCACGGCGGGCGGCGGCGAGGACACCCCGCCCGAGGTGTGGATCAACCTGGCGACCATCATCGTCCTGCTCGGCTATCTGCTGCTCAGCATCGCCAACAAGCTCGTCGCCGCCACCGCGCAGCGGCGCACCGAGATCGCCGCGCTGCGCCTGGTCGGTACGACGCCCCGGCAGATCCGGGCGATGATGCGCCGTGAGGCCGCGGTGATCGCCGCGGCGGCGCTCGCCGCCGGTGTGCTGCTCTCGGTGGTTCCGCTCGCCCTGCTGGGCCAGGGTTTCCTCGGCCGCCCCTGGCCGGCGGGCCCCCTGTGGCTGCTGCCCGCAGCCGCGGTCACGGTCACGGCGACGGCCTTCATCACCGTAGAACTCCCCACCCGCCGCACCCTCCACCACGCCCCCGCCGAAACACTACGCACGGCTTGACGCCGCGCCGGGGGCGGCGTGCCGGGGGTACGGGTCGGCTGCCGCGGGGTTCCGGGGCGGCAGCCGCAGGGGTGATCAGTACGGCAGCCGCAGGGGGTCGGTGCGGCTGCCGCGGGATGGTTGGGGTGGTTGCCGCGGGATGGTTGGGGTGGCTGGTGCGGGGGAGTTGGTGCGGGAGTTGGTGCAGCTGGTGCACGGGAGTCGGTGTGGCTGCCGCACGGGCAGGGGCACGAAGGCACGGGGGAGCAGGGGCGCCGCAGCCGCACGGCAGAAGCTCGGAGGCCAGGGGCGCCGGGGCCGGGGGCGCCGCGGGGGGCAGGCGCGGGGAGGAAGGCGCCGACGCGCACGACGCACGGCACCCCGCGGGTGGACGGGGGCACGGGTTCGGGTCGACAGCGGCGGGGGCGGCGGGATGGGGGCCGAAGAAGCAGGGGGCGCGGTGCGGCAGTTGGGGCGGGCCGAGACGGGGACGAACGGCGCCGACGCATCCGACGCACGGCACCCCGTCAGGTGGGCAGGAGCACGGGCGGCAGCGGCCGGAGCAGCGGCGCCGAGGGCTGCAAAGGCAGCAGGCACGGGGCAGAGGGGCCAGGGCACGAAGGCGCGGGGACGCGGGACGGCAGAGACCGGAGCCGCGAAGGCACAGGGACACGGGACAGCAGGAACCGGGGGGCGAAACCGCAGGCACGCGGAGCAGCAGAGACCGGAGCCGCGAAGCCGCAGGCACGCGGGACAGCAGAGACCGGAGCCCGAAGGCGCAGGGGCCGAGGAGGCGCGGGGCGACGCGGTCAGGTGTCTCGTTCGGTGGGGAGGTATGGGGCCGGCTCGCCGTCCAGGCCCGCCACGCGCCGCGGGGCCACCTCCCCGTCGGGGCCCACCTCGCGTCGCGGGGGCGCCTCGCCGTCGGGGCCCACCTCGCGTCGCGGGGCCACCTCGCCGTCGGGGCCCTCGTCGTCGGAGGCTTCCTCGTCGGTCGGGGGTGGTGAGGTGGGGCTGCTGGTGGCCGAGGGGAGTTCGTCCGGGAGGTCGACCGACTGCTCCACCGTCGTCCCCGACTCGCCGGACGGGCCGCCCGCGGCGCCGGGGCGGACCACCACCAGGATCAGCGCGGTCACCGCGACGGCACCGAGCACGCGGCCCAACCGGCGGGCCCTGGCCCGTCCGTCCAGCTCGTGCCAGGCCGGACCGGGACGCGGCTCGTCCCGCTGCCACAGCTCACCGACCGCCGACGCCGACGCGGACTCCCGGAACGGTGCCGGTGCCGGTGCCGACAGGGTCATCCGCTCCCGCGCGGACGGCTCCTTGGGCGCGCCGGAGACATGGATCGCGCCCTCGCTGTCCCGGAGGAACTTGTCCCACACCTCGTCCGGAACGGACGGCAGGCCGGCGGAATCCTCGGACGACCCCTCGCCGCCCGGCTGCTCAGTGGTCACGTATCGGCTCCGATGTGCGGGTACCTCTCCAACGCCGTCGATGCGCGGCAGCGGTTAGCATACTTGCATGAGAGCGCAAGTAGCGTCCTGGGACGAGGAGCGGGCCGAACGGTCGGTGGCCGTGCTCAAGGCAGTCGCCGACCCGTCCCGCTACCGGCTGCTGTGGGCGCTGAGCGAGCGGGAACTGCCGGTCGGCCGTCTCGCCGAGCTGATCGGGGCTCAGGTCGCGGCCACCTCCCAGCACCTGGCGAAGCTGCGCACGCTGGGCCTGGTGGCCTCCCGGCGCGAGGGCACGCGCATCTACTACCGGGCCGCGGGGCCACGGGTGCGGGCGCTCCTGGAGAGCGCCGTCCTGGCGGCCGGCGAGGCCGCCCTCGCGGACACCGCCGCGTACCCGGAGCCCGCCCAGCGGCGGGAGCCTGCCCTCCGGAAGTCCCGCGCCACGGCCCGAGCCCACCGCCCCGCCACAGAACACTGACCCCCGCAGATAACCCCGCCACCAAACACTGACCGCCACGGGCACAGCCCCGGCACGGAACGCGGCCCTCGTCGGCCCGCGACCGGGTCACCGGTAGCGCAGCAGCAGCATGGCGGCGTCGTCCTGAAGGGGACCGCTGACATGCTGCAACAGGTCCTGCCGCAGGGTCTCCAGGGCCGCCTCGGCATCCCGCTCCTTGAGCAGATGGGCCCGGTCAGGCAGCGGATAGAAGCGCCCGTCGACATCCCGTGCCTCGGTCACCCCGTCGGTGTAGAGCAGCAGTTGGTCCCCCGGCAGGAAGTCCGCGTGGAAGGGCTCCGGCGGCTCCGCACCGTGCGCGCCGAGGCCCAGCGGCAGCGCGTACGCGGGCGGCTCAGGAAGATCCACCGTGCCCTCGACGCGGATCAGCATGGGAGCCGGGTGCCCGAAGTTCAGGAACGTGACCCGCTCGTCGCTCACCTCGGCCAGGATCGCGGTGACGAACTTCTCACCGTCCAACTGCCGGTCGACGGCCCGCTCCAGCCGTCGTCCCACCCGCACCAGGTCCGCCTCGTCCGGCGCGGCCTCACGGAACGCGCCCAGGACCACGGCGGCGGTCTCCACCGCCTCCAGCCCCTTGCCCTGCACGTCCCCCACGATCACCCGGACCCCGCCGGGGAAGGCGACCACCTCGTACAGGTCGCCGCCGATACGGGCCTCGGCGACCGCGGACATGTACGAGACCGCCACCCGCAGATGCCCGGCCAGCCGCGGCACCGGCTTGAGCAGTACCCGCTGGGCCGCCTCCGCGATCGACCGGAAGCTGTCCAACTGCGCCTCGCGCCGCTCCCGCATGGACACGGCGACCAGCCCGGCCACCGTGACCCCGATGACGGAGGCGATGGCCATATAGCCGCGCCGGGCGTCGATCAGGTCGTTGTACCAGCCCAGGCCGGCGGAGAGGAGCAGGGCTATCACGCCGATGCAGGCGGTGCGCCGCCAGCCGCCCACGAGCGGCGCGAAGGCGGGCCCCACCGAGATCAGCGGCAGGAAACCCAGTGACGGGCCGGTGGCGAGGTCGGCGACGGCGACCGCCGCCATCGTGGCGAACGGCAGCACGGCCAGCACCGTCAGACGGCGGCTCTGCGCGGGCTCGTCCTTCTCCGGCACCGGGCGCTCCCTCCCCCTCCACGCTTGACGCCGAGCAGGATCATCGTGACAGACCTGTGCATCCGCCTCCAGGGTGCAGAAGTCAATTCAGGATCGGGCCGCACCGTCCGTCGTGCACGGAGCCGGAAGGTCCGGGAGCTTCCGCTGACGCAGCCGGGGCCGATGGGGAGGCAGGGGGTGGGGGTGCGCTTGTGGGGGACATCGCAGGGGGCGCATCGGTGTCCGCCGGGGGCGCGGAGGCTGCGGATGGATTCGACTCGGGGGCAGACGGGGGCGTAGGGGAGCCATCGGAGGTGCGCGAGCGGTCCGAGGCGCGCGAGCCATCGAAGGCGCGCAAGCCGCCGGGAGCGCACAAGCCGTCGGAGATGCGCGAGCCGTCGGAGGCGTGCGAGCCCTCGGAGGCGCGCGAGCCCTCCGAGATCCGCGAGCCCTCCGAGATCCGCGAGCCGTCCGGGGTGCGTGACCGCGCCTCGCCACCGCCGACACACGCGGCCGGGTCCGCGAACGCGCCCCCGCCCCCCTCCGCGCTCACCCCGACAGCCCCGCCGGACGCCTCCGCCTCCACCCCGGCAGCCGCGCCGGGGGACGCGACGGGCCGGTGCCCAGCAGCCACATCACCCCCGCCGACCCCGGCTCCAACGACGCCGGCGTCAACGGCCCCGCCCCCAGCGATCGCATCCGGCACGACGGGCCCGCGTCGGCCCGACCGGCGCCGGAGGGGGAAGCGGGGGACGAGCCAGTGGGGTCGGTGGCCGTGCAGAAGGCCGAGGACGATCGCCGCGGCGACCGCGATCAGGTGCTCGCGGCCCGCCAGGTTGGGTACGGCGATCGACTCCCACACCATCGACCCGCCGGTCAGCGTGAACACCACCGGGGCGCGCCGGACGACCGAGAGGTAGGTGAACAGGCCCACCACCGCGGCGGACGGCCCGGTGTCGAGCACCTGCCCGGCCTCGGGCGGCAGCCCCAGCCCCCACCAGCCCGGCCCGAGCGCGATCATCACCCGTACCGTCAGGGTGCCGGCCAGCGTCGTCGCGTACGCCACCGCCAGGGTGCGGGCCCGCCCCAGCGCCAGTTCGGCCAGTGCGAACGCGAGGAACAGCTGGGTGATGCCCGCCCAGACCGGCAGGTCCAGGGCCGGTACGTACAGGGACACCGGCGTACGCAGCAGGGCCAGCCACAGCGGCAGGTCGGCGGTGACGCCACCCAGCCGCCACACCACCAGCGCCCCTGTCGGCCGCTGCGCGAGGTCATGGAAGAAGATCACACCGAACGCGGCCAGGAACGCCAGCGAGAGCGCGAACGGCCCGCGCCGCCGAAGCTGCCGCAGCGGTTCGACGACGATGCCCTGCCACTCGCCGCGCAGCGTACGGCCCGTGAACGCCGCCGCGCGCAGCAGCAGGCCCTGCGGTCGCCGGTGCCCGTCCTCGCTCACGAAGGCCCGCGGTCCGTCATGATCGGTTCGCCCCCACCCGTAATGACCCCCCGTCACCCATTCCAGACGCCATCGTATAGATCGTCCGAGCCGTGCGGCCGGTTCGGGCCCCAGGCGGCCCCGGAGTGATCCGCCGGATGCCGCCCGCGACGGAGCCGGGACCGGACGGCCGGCACCGGCAAGTAGGCTGAAGCCGCTGCGGCACCCCCACCAACACCGCCCCACGCACAGGGTGTTGGCCTGCGGCGATCAGGAGTCGGCCAACGGCGTGAGGATGAAGCACAGGTGCTGATAGCGGGTCGGTATCGACCGCACACCGCCCTCGGGCGGGGAGCGATGGGCGAGGTCTGGCGGGCACGGGACGAGATGCTCGGCACGGACGTGGCGATCAAGTTCCTGCTGGCCCAGAGCTCCGACGCCACCGCCACCGCCCGTTTCCGGCTGGAGGCACAGACCGCGGGCCGGCTCGACCACCCCCATGTCGTGGGCGTCCTGGACTTCGGCGCTCATGAGGGACGGCTGTTCCTGGTGATGGAGCTGGTCGACGGCGACAGCCTCGCGCATGTGCTGTCCACCGAGGGCACGCTGCCCCCGGAGCGGGTGGCCCGTATCGCCGCCGAGGCCGCGGCCGGGCTCGCCGCCGCCCATCAACAGGGCATCGTGCACCGGGACATCAAGCCCGGGAACCTCCTGCTCGCCGCCGACGGCAGCCTGAAGATCGGCGACTTCGGCATCGCCCGCTTCATGGACGACCCGGCGGCGGGGCTCACCGCGACCGGCCAGATCGTCGGCACCAGCCTGTACCTGGCCCCGGAGCGCGCCCTCGGCCGGCCGGCCGGGCCGCCATCGGACGTGTACTCGCTGGGCTGTGTGCTCTACCAACTCCTCATCGGACGGCCGCCGTTCGAGGCCGACACGGCGGTCGCGATCCTGCACCACCATCTCGACAGCGCGCCCACCCCGCCCCGTGAGCTGGGCGTCGACATGCCGCCCGCGCTGGAGAACTACCTGCTCGGCATGCTCGCCAAGCAGCCGGAGGCACGGCCGGCCGCGCCGCAGGTCGCCGAGTGGTTCGCCGTCGACTCCTGGCGCGGACACCGCGAACCGCTCCCGCCTGCCGCACCCAGGGGCGCCGGCGGGCACGCGTCCGGCCGGGGCGGACCGGCACCCGGGCCCGGTTTCGGTTCCGGCGCCGGCGCAGGGGCCGGGCCAAGGCCCCCGGCCACGACCGGACGAGGGCCCGCGGGCGCGGCCGGGCAGCCGGCACCCGGCCGGGCCGGACGCGGCAGCGCAGGGACAGGAGGACGAACCGGCGCCGGCGCGGTCGGACGCGGCGGCCCTGGTGCGGTCGGACGCGACGGCGCCGGTGCGGTCGGACGAGCGGGCGCCCGCGGCGCGGACCGGGCGCGGTATCTGCCCGGCGAGCCGGGCCCGGCGACCACCTACGCGCTGCCGAACTCCGGCGCACACGCCTCCGCCCCGCACCGGGGACGCGCCCGCCGCCAACCCGCACTGCGCCATGCCGTCGCACGTAGCCCGAAGCTGGTGGGCGCGGTCGCCGCGACGGTGCTCTTCGTGGCCGCCCTGCTGATCGGCATGACCTTGTTCGCCCCGGACTCCGGATCGGCGGAGACCTCGGGGCCCGACGCCCCGCACAGCTCGGCCCCCGTCCCGTCGTCCGCCACCGAGTCAGCCCCCGTCGACTCGATATCCACCGACATGGGCGCTTCCGATCCCGTCTCCGTCGGCCCTTCGGACGGCGACGGCGGCCCTGACGAACAGCCCGAGAAGAGGTCGGAACCGAAGAAGCCGGAGCGGAAGGACCCGAAGAAGAAGCACGACGAGGACGAAGACTGACCTGGCGGCCACGCGCCGCCATATCGTCACACTTGACCCCATCGGCACCCAAGGTTCACATCTCCGCCGCAATACGGGCACGCGACGGCTAGGATCCCCCACGGGGTGAGCCCGGACGTCCGTCTGGCGCGCTGCCGCCACGCCTACGGAGTGCCCGTATGAACACCACCATCGGCTGCGCCCTGCTCGGGATGTGCACCGTGCTCGTATGGCCGCCCGCGCTGGCCACGCTGCTGGGCTGGGAACCGCCCCTGCCGCACCGCGGTGACGGTTCGGCCCGGCTGCTGGCCATGGCCGCCTCGACCGGCCACGCCGCCCTGCTGACCGCGGTCGCACCCCGCCTGGCCGCGGCACCCGGCACCGTCACCACGGCCTGCTCCTACACCGCGGCCCTCCTGGCGATCACCGCGGCGGCCCTGTGCGTCGCCTACGAACGAACTCCCGCAGAGCACCCCGAAGAAGACCCCGCACCACCCACCACCCCCGAGTAGGCCCCTACCGAAGACGCCACCCTCACAAGTCCGTCGCACAACCGGCATCTGCCAAGGTCGTCGCAACCATCGAGAACGGAGGCGACTGCCTACCCTGCGGCTCTCGTAGTCGGCCAGGTACGCGTCCAGCACCTGCCCCCTCAGCTCCCGCTCGACGGCCGCGGCGATGAACGCGGAGAACCCCCGCTTACCGACACGGGCCCGGATCGCCCAATCGGCACAAAAAGACCCCTCCAACCACGTTTCCGCAGGTCAGAGGGGTCACACTACGTGGAGCCTAGGGGAGTCGAACCCCTGACATCTGCCATGCAAAGACAGCGCTCTACCAACTGAGCTAAGGCCCCTTGCGAGCGGCGGCCGGCCTGAGTGTTGCACTCGGGTGGGCGCCGCAGACCAGAGTACCGGGTCACCCCGGGGATCTCGCAAAAAAGCTGGGGGTCCCTCGAAACGACCACGCTCCGTAAGATGCTCGGCGTGGTTCGCGACAGCGAACCACGTTCTTGGGGAAGCGATGGGGAGACGCAACATGGACGCCGCACAGCAGGAAGCCACCGCAAGAGCGCGGGAGCTGCAGCGGAACTGGTACGGGGAGCCGTTGGGGGCGCTCTTCCGTAAGCTCATAGATGATCTCGGGCTCAACCAGGCCCGGCTCGCGGCGGTACTGGGACTGTCCGCGCCGATGCTGTCGCAGCTGATGAGCGGCCAGCGCGCGAAGATCGGCAATCCCGCGGTGGTCCAGCGGGTGCAGTTGCTCCAGGACCTGGCGGCGCAGGTCGCGGACGGCAGTGTGAGCGCGGCCGAGGCGACCGACCGCATGGACGAGATCAAGAAGTCGCAGGGGGGCTCGGTGCTCAACAACACCACGCAGACGACGAGCAGTTCGGGCGCGCCGACGGTCAAGCGGGTGGTCCGCGAGATCCAGTCGCTGCTGCGCTCGGTGGCCGCCGCCGGGGACATCATCGAGGCCGCCGACACCCTCGCCCCGACCCACCCGGAACTGGCAGAGTTCCTTCGGGTGTACGGCGCGGGCCGCACCTCCGACGCCGTCGCGCACTACCAGTCCCACCAGAGCTGACTCCCCGGCCCGTCCGACGGAGGGGGTCCGACGGACGGGCCGACGCCTGAGGGGAAGTACCCAAGGGCACGACGAGGGGTCGTATCACTCATCTCGGGGGAAGCAAGGGGGCAGGGGGACAAGGGGTAAGGGGGACCAAGGGGTCAGCCGCAGGGGGAGGAGCGACGGACAGCCATGGGTGAGGTCTTCGCCGGCCGGTACGAACTGGCCGACCCGATCGGACGCGGAGGCGTCGGCGCCGTCTGGCGCGCGTGGGATCACCGTCGTCGCCGTTATGTCGCCGCCAAGGTGCTCCAGCAGCGCGACGCCCACTCACTCCTGCGGTTCGTACGGGAACAGGCCCTGCGGATCGATCACCCCCATGTGCTCGCGCCGGCCAGCTGGGCCGCGGACGACGACAAGGTCCTGTTCACCATGGACCTGGTCGCCGGCGGCTCGCTGGTCCATCTGGTCGGTGACTACGGCCCCTTGCCGCCCTCGTTCGTCTGCACGCTGCTCGACCAACTCCTGTCCGGACTCGCCGCGGTGCACGAGGAAGGGGTCGTGCACCGTGACATCAAGCCCGCCAACATCCTTCTGGAAGCCACCGGCACCGGCCGTCCCCGGCTGCGCCTGTCCGACTTCGGCATCGCGATGCGGCTGGGCGAACCGCGCCTGACCGAGACCAATCTGGTGGTGGGAACGCCCGGTTATCTCGCACCCGAGCAGATGCTGGGCGCGGAACCCGACTTCCCGGCCGACCTGTTCGCCGTGGGCCTGGTCGCCCTGTATCTGCTGGAGGGAGCCAAACCCGACGCGAAGGCCCTCGTCCAGCACTTCGCCGAACACGGGACACCCAGGGCGCCCAAAGGCATCCCCGATCCGCTCTGGCAGGTCGTGTCCACGCTGCTGCAACCGGATCCGGAGGCCCGTTTCCGCACGGCCACGGGAGCCCGCAAAGCACTCGTCTCCGCCACGGAACTCCTGCCGGAGCCCGGCCTCGACGACGAGGTGATCGAGGTCTTCGACCAACTCGGCTCGCTCCCGCCGGGATTCGGCCCCGATGGACCTTTCCGAACGGCCTCGGGCGTGGACACCCAGGTGGATTCGGGGGCGCGATCCGGCCCACCGGGGCCCGCCGGAACGGGCACCGTGTCCGAAGCGTGGGTGACCGGGGTCGCGGCGGCAGGGGTTGCGCGGCCGGGCGTTGCCGGGTCCGACGGCATGTCGGGCGCGCAGGACGTCTCTTCGCCGGCGAACCGCTTCCCCGAGCAGGTTCCACCCCAGGTCTCCCCTCGGCCCGGCCCGAGCGACACGGATTCCGTCCCCGGCACACCGGCCGCCCCCACAGGCCCGCCTTATCGCCCCTCCGGTTTCCTCCCGCCCGATTTCCACCCTTCCGACTCCGGCCCTGATGACTCCGGCCCTGGCAACTCCGGTCCTGGCAACTCCGGTCCTGGCAACACGGCTCCCGACAGCTCCGGCCCCAACAAATCCGGCACTGGCGACTCCGGTCTCGGCAACTCCGGCTCTGTCGATTCCGGTCCCGGCAACCCCGGTCGGGCCATCCCGAGTCCCACGCCCCCCATCCCCCGCCCAGCCGACAACTCCCCTTCCGGCAAGCCCCCTTCCGACACCCCGCCTTCCGGCAACTCCCCTTCCGACCCCGACCGCTCCGCCAACTCCCCCTCCATCAGCTCCCCTTCCGCCCCCACCCGTTCCACAACGCCCGCTTCCGCCAGCTCTGGCGCTTCCGAAGCCGTCGTATCCGTGAATCCCCAAGCGGGCAGCGATCCGCAGCCGTTCACCATGTCGGACACCGGGAGCTTCCATCTGCCACCCCCGCAGCCCGCACAGTCGCACGGCACGGGGACGGAGACAGCCGGGACACCGATCTCCCAGGCCCACCCCCCACACCAGACCCAACAGGCCGACCAGTCCCGAAGCGACCCTCCGCACGACCGGCGCCAAGCGCACGACCGGCACCAGCCACCGCACGCCCCCCAGCCCCATCACCCCGACGAACCCCCCACCGCGACCGCGCCCACCCACGGGCACGTCTCCGCCCACGGCCACACCCACAGCCCCACCCATGCCCTGTCCTCCCCCCGTCCACAGGCCCCCTGGAGCCCCACACAGGCGCCGCTGCCTCCGATGCGGCCGCAGCGCGTTGACGCCTCTACTGCTTCATACACCGCTCAGAGCCCGCAGGTTCCGCATCCCGCACAGGCGAATTCACCGTCGGCCCCGCCCGCACCCCGCCGGACCGCACGTCGCACCCACCGCGCCCATCGCACCCGTCGCCCCGGCCCCCCGGCGAAGGCCGCGCTACCGATCCTGCTCCTGGCGCTGGCCTGCTACGCCGTGGGTTTCTGGGCGCTGACCCGCATCTGAGCCCCGACCCGCCGCCGAGCCGCTACCGCCCATACCCCCGAGCCCCGACCCGCCGCCGGGCGGCCACCGTCCATACCCCCGAACCCCGACCCGCCGCCGAGCCGCTACCGCCCATACCCCCGAGCGCCAACCCGCCGCCTGGCGGCCACCGTCCATACCCCGAGCGCCAGCAGCAGCGCGCTCCCCGCGCCGATGCCGCCCGCCGCCAGCACCCGCATCCCGGTGTCCCCGCCCCCGCCGCTCCGCCCCGTCACGGCCGCCTCCCGCTCCTGGGCCGTGACCTCGAACAGATGGCGCGGCTCGGACTGCCCGGCGTAGCCGGGCCCGGCGTGCGGGGTGCCGGTGACACGCACCCGCAGTGTCACCCCGAAGGGCCCCTGGCCGAACGTGCTGGCCATCCCCTCGCTGAGGTGCACGACGAGGTAGTACGCCCCGGCGAAACGCACGCTGCGCACCGCGTCGAGCACGGAGTACCGGTTGCGGTACTCCACGGGCGGCAGGGGGCTGAGTACGGCCGCCTTCTGGCTGCCGTTGTAGCTGAGGGCCGCGTCGTCGACGTAACCGCGGACGGGATTGTGCAGCGCCAGGTCGAGGGCCCCGCTGACATAGCCGCCGGCCCCGTTCGAACTGCCCAGTTCTGCGGTGGCGTGCACCTGCTGGCCCCAGTCGACCGGCACCTTGTAGAAGAGGGTCTGCCCGGGCCTCATGTCCGTCTGCCAGACGCCTTGTCCGAGCGCGCGTGCCGTGGCGAAGCCCGCTCCGCCGGCGCGGCGCCGGGGCTCACCGGTGACCGGCTCGGGCGAGGCGGAGTCCCAGACCTCGGGCGCGCTCGTGGCCCCGGCCCGCCGCGGACGCGGCTCGGCGACCGGTGCCAGCTCCAGGTCCCAGGCACCCGAGGCGGACACGCCACCCGAACCCGGCACGCCCGCCGTGCCCGCCGGTTCGAGGCGCTCGACCAGCACGTAATACGTGCCCGCTCCCTGACACAGAGCGCCGCCCACCTGGCGCATCCCCAGGGCCGTGACCGGCCGCGGGCTCAGTCCCGCCCCGAACCGCGCGGACGCATAGGAACAGGAGCCGCCGTTGGCGTCCTGCACCGACACCCTGATGCCGTCGCTGGCGGAGACGGCGGCACCTGCGGGCGGTACGGCGGTCACGGGGACGTACGCGGTCGTCGTCGCCCGGAGCTCCACGCGGTAGTAGAGCCTGCCGCTGCGGGGGAGGGAACTCCGGTACGTCTCGCCCGGCTTCAGCCCCGGGGCGTCCACGGTGCCCGCCGCCCCGGCGACGGTCCTGGCCCCTTCCACGAAGGCGTACCCGCCGGAGGCCCCGGCCGCCGAGCCCACGGCCCCGGCCTGTGAGCCCGCGGCCACCGCCGACCGGCCCAGCACCAAGAGGGCGCCCAGCATCACCGCCGTCCCCGCGACCACGGCGGACAGCCGACGGCTCCGCCGGGTCGCCCCGGGCCGCCACCCCGCCGTACGCCACCTCGCTATACGCCACCACCCGGAGCGCGCCGATACCACCGCGCACCCCTCTGTACTGCGCCCCGTGCGCCGCCCCATCCCGTGTCACCCCTCCTCGTCGCACGTGCGGCGGGACACCCCATACAGGCACCCCCACGGAGGCACCTCACGGAATCCGCGCGGCCACCCCGCGCAAACGCACCACGCAGCCACCCGGCGCAAGCCCCCCGCGCAAACACCCGGCAGGCACCCCGCACAGGCACCGCAAAGAAGTCCGCCCGCCGCCCTGTACAGCCCGAAACCGCGTTCCGCTCGTCGAGACTCACCGACAGCCGCTCTACGCCAACGGTGGCCGCGACCACCCACGGTCGTGCGCCGCATGCCGTCGCGCCGTATCGGACCGTGGCCCATCCTGCCCCGCGCACGCCCCGGTCATCCCGGCAATCCGTGCGGCCGTCCGAAACAGCCCGCTCGACGCCTTGCTCGCCGCCCCGCTCGCGCGCGGCGCTACCCCCTCATCGGTGCCCGGGCAACACAAAACCCCGACCGCAGGGGCGGTCGGGGCCTGATCGGTTTCCGTTGTCTGTACTCACGAACCCGTGGGCACGGAGTCAGTCGCCTCCGTCCACAGATCCTGCTCGGCGCGATCCGCCTGGATCTGGCGGTACACGAGGAGCCCGCCGATGGCGGCCAGTGCGACCAGGAGCAGCTTCTTCACCGCGCGACCTCGTCTTTCCTTGACGTAGGGGACCTCTGGCGCCCGACTATACACACCGCCCGATATCGGTCGGTGACCTGCGCCGGGCCCCCAACTCCCGCCCTCAAGAGCGCATTAGCCGCGGGTGGTGGCGTCCTGACCGGAGGGTCGTCACCCCTCCACACACGGTTACTTTGCTCCCTCTTCACCGCTCAAGATCCGTGTTTGGGAGATTTTCTTCCGCTTTGCACCCATCCGAGTGGTGTTCATCTGAACATCGCCGCGCCACGTGCGTGGGTCCACCACTTCGCGACGCTCATACACATCATGAGGAAAGTACGCAAATCGCCCAACCTGAAAGTGAGGGGTCATGGCCAGGAACAAGGTCATGAATCTGTGGACCGTCATCGTCACCGCCTTCCTCGCCCTCTTCGCGGCGCTCGGACTCGCCTCCCCGGCCACGGCCGCGGCGGCCCCGCAGACCGAGGCCCCGCAGAAGAGCAGCGCACCCGCTCCGAGGCCGGCGGCGCACCACTGGTCCTGGTCCCGCTCCTGGTCCTGGTCCGAAGCCAGAGCGCTGCCCCCCACGATGAAGCAACGGATCCGGGCCGAGGCCCACGGCACATCTCCCAGTTGCCGCCACAGCCCCCTCGACGACACCGCGGCGGAGATCCTGAGGGGCCTGGGAGCCCCGGCACCGCTCACCTGCTGATCCGGCACCCCTCCACCGCTGACGCCGGAACCTGATGGAATCCGACGGAACTCGACGGAACCTGACTGAAACAGACCGGAATCCGACCGGCGCGCCCGACCGGAACCCGGCACCCAGCGGCACAGCGGCACAGCAGCAGCACGCAGGACGTGCGGCACCGAAGACACAGCGTGAGCAACACAGCAGCAAGACAGCGAGACAGCAGCACAGCAACACAGCAACACCTGATGGCGAACTTGCGTACAGCTCCGCATCAGCGCGAGTCCCCCGGCCTCCCCCGGCCGGGGGCCTTCGCATGCCCGCCCCCCGCCCGGCCCCAAGTCGTAAGGACCTCTTGAGGAGTCGTAGCCTGGTGACGAGGTGACTCCTGTGCCCAAGGCGTACGAAGTGATCGCGGACGACATCCGCCGGTCCATCCGCGAGGGCGGGCGCGAGCCCGGCGAGCGCCTGCCGTCGGAGGCGGACCTGGCGCGGCACTACAGGCGCAGCGTGCCCACGATCCAGAACGCGCTCCGGGTTCTGAACGAGGAAGGTCTCATCGACAAGCGGCACGGCAGCGGCACCTTCGTCCGGTGTCCGCGCACCCGGGCGGTCCGTGACAACCGCCGGCACCAGTGGGAGAAGCGCCGGGCCCGCGAGCCGGAGGCCGAGCGGGCACAGACCGGCGCGACCGAGCACGACACCGGGCTTGGACTGCGGGATCTCGTCTTCTACGCCCGATACCGGGAGATCAAGGCGCCCCAGGACCTCGCGGACGCGTTCGGCGTCCCCGAGCACACCGTCCTGCTGGAACGCACCTACCGGACCCGCCACGCCGCCGAGACCGCCCCGTTCAACCTGGTCACCTCCTATCTCGTGCGCGACATGATCGCCGTGAACCCGGATCTGCTGGACGACCGCAACGAGCCGTGGCCGGGCGGCACGCAGCATCAGCTGTACACCGCGGGCATCGAGGTGGGCCGGGTCGAGGAGCGCTTCACCGCCCGCCCGCCGACGCCGGAGGAGGCCGAGGAGCTGGAGCTGCCACCGGGTACGTCGGTGATCCTGCTGCGGAAGACGTCGTACGACATCGAGGACCGCGTCGTGGACATCACCCACGTCACCCTTCCCGGCGACCGCACGGAACTCCGCTTCACCACGTCCCTGGAAAGGTGGTGAGGGCCGCCGTGCGCCGGCGCGTCAGCATCGTCACCGCGGTTCACGCGCCCTCGGCCCCGTTCCTGGCGGAGGCCCACGAGTCGCTGTGCGCGCAGCACCTGCCCGACGGCTGGAGCTGGCAGTGGGTGATCCAGCAGGACGGGGAGACGGACGACGTCCGTCCGTACGTCCCCGACGACGCACGGGTGACCTTCCGGCAGGGGCGGCCGGGCGGCCCCGGAGTGGCCCGCACGATGGCGCTCGCGCACGCCGACGGCGCGTACGTGAAGGTCCTGGACGCCGACGACCGGCTCACCCCGGGTGCCCTCGCCCGCGACCTGGCCGTCCTCGAAGGGGACCGGGGCATCGGCTGGACGACCTCCCGGGTGCTGGACCTCATGCCGGACGGCTCCACGGTGGGCTTCCCCGCAGACCCCGACGACGGGCCCATCGAGCGCGGCGTCGTGACGGAGTACTGGGCGCGCAACGGCTTCCGCGCCCAGGTCCACCCGGCGACGCTGTGCGTACGGCGTGACCTCCTGGTCGCGCTCGGCGGCTGGATGGCGCTGCCGGCCTCCGAGGACACCGGGCTCCTGCTCGCCCTGAACTCGGTGAGCCGCGGCTGGTTCTCCCGGCAGGTGGGGCTCCTCTACCGCAAGTGGGAGGGCCAGGTCACGGGCCAGGCCCCGCACGTCGACCCGGCCGAGCGTGACGCCCGGATGGCCGTCGTCGCGGCCCGGGCGCGGGCGCTGGCACGCTTCGGATGGCACGCTCCGCTGACCGACTCGACCGGCTCACCCACTCCGGCGGCCGACTGACACCCCTGCCCCCGCGCCCCGCGCCCCGCGCCCTGCGCCCCTCGCCCCTCGCCCCTCGCCCCTCGCCCGTCGGCCCTCAGCCCCGCCACGCATCGGCGCAGCACATCGCCGCCGCAAGGGTCAGGGCAGCGTCTCCGCAAGGGTCAGGGCAGCGTCTCCGCAAGGGTCAGGTCAGCGTCTCCGCAAGGGTCAGGTCAGCGTCTCCGTAAGCGTCAGGGCAACGTCTCCGCATCCACCCGGGAGAAGATCAGATCGCATTCGGCCGCCACGGGCCCGCGCCAGCGAACGGCCACGCCCGCCGTGCCGCTCAGCGCGGCCGGGTAGCTCCCGGGCGCGTAGTCGTTGGCCAGCCGATAGACGTGAAAGCCCGCGTCGGTCATCGTCCCGAGCAGTTCGCCGGCCGAGTCACCGAGCCGGGCCATGCGCTCGGGGGTCACCTCGACGCTGATCTCCGCGTCGGGCCGCAGCCTGTCCAGCAGGGGCGCGAGACCGCGGACGACACCGCCTTCCGCGCCCTCGACATCGATCTTGATCACCCGGGCGCTCGCGATCTCCGCCGGTTCGAGCAGTTCCGGCAGCGGCCGGGCCTCGATCTCGAAGGTGGACTCCGCGGGTCCGTCGTAGGGAACGATGCTGTTCGCCCCCATGTTGCGGGAACTGGCCAGCACGAAGGTCAGGGTCTTGTGGCCATCGGAGACCGCGGAGTTGACGGCACGGATGTTCCGGCAGTCGTTCAGCGCGCGCTGGTGCAGCAGGCGGCGGTGGAACGCGGGCGACGCCTCGATCGCCACGACCCTCCCCCGGTCGCCGACGAGCCGTGACGCCAGGACGCTGAACACCCCCACGTTCGCCCCTACGTCGACGAAGCCGTCCCCCGGCTTCAGCCGGCGCCGTAGCCAGCTCGTCATGTGCGGCTCCCACACCCCGAACAGATACACGTAGCGCTGGATGAGGTCCTGGGTGTCCACCGCGAACCGTGCGCCAGAACGGGTCGTCACGACGCGCCGGCGTGGATGGTCCCGCAGATACGGGTTCAGCCAGCGGGCGGCGAGGGCCGCCTTTCCGAACGAGCCCGGGGCGTCGCGCACATAGCGGCGGCCGAGCGTGACCAGGAGCTCCGACAGGGGGTGACTCACACGACGTCACTGCCCCACGAACGGCACGGCGAATCGGCCTCGGGGCGTGCGGCCCGTGCAACACCCGGTGCCGCGGCTGCCTCGCTCTGTGTCGCGGCTACCCCTCGGCACCCGCCGTCGCGAGCCAGTGGGCGACCCTGCGCAAGGTGGTCTCGTCAAGTCGCTCCACCAGGGCCTGGACGGCGGTCAGATCCTCCGGTGTGAGGTCGTAGAGGCCCGCCCGGCCCAGTCCCGCCATGAGCACCTGGTGCCGCCGGTCGTCCATGCGCTCGGCGAGCCTGCTCGGCTCGGCGAGCCTGCTCGGCTCCGCGGGCCCGCTCGGCTGCACGGACTCGGCCGGCTGCTCCTCGGCGGTTGCGGCGGCCGGCCGTGCGGCCGTATCGACCGGACCGGGCGTCGTCGGGGCGGCGGAGCGTTCGAAGCGGTGCCAGGCACCGTCCCGCGGCCCCCACAGGGCGACGGTCGGCTCGCCCCCGCGCGCCCGTACGGTCTGCGTCATCTCGCCCACGGCGTGCACCACGGGGGAGCGGTGGGACGACTCGGCGCCGACCCGCCATGACGCCGAGTCCGGCTCGTAGAACATCGCGACCCAGCGTGGCGTACCCGGAGGCTCCGGGCTCCGCAGACGTGTGTCCACCGCACTCACCCCTTCGGAAGCGATCCGACGGCGACCATAACTGACGTACCGTCAGATTTACAGGGTGCAGCGAGGTCGCACCGGGGCGTTCCCGCCGCCGGGCCCGGGACCCGCCGCCCGGCACTGGTCCCTCCCCACGTGGAGACCAGTGCCGGACGTCGCGGGCGGTGTGGACCCGCACCGCATCGGCGTCGGCGGTGCGGATCGAAGAAGAGACGTCGCGGCCCCGAGGTCACCGCGACGGCTGCCGGAAGAAGGCTCGCGACGCGCGTCTTGCGGGCTTTCGGGGCCGGACGTCGCGCCTACCCGTCCGGGCGTACGCCAGCGTTTCCTGGCTCCGACGGAAGCTGACCGAGAAGCTGACCGAGAACATGCGGCGCCATGAGCCGACTCTCCGAAGCTCTGGGGTGCTGACCTGTCCGGACGACGCGCGGACGGCGCGTAACCGGTCCGCTACTGCGTCGCGATCCTGCCATCTGTGGCGCCCAGCCACGAGGCTCCGGCGCCCGGCACAGGGCATCGCCGCAGGTCAGCCATATAGGGTGAGTTTTCCGGTCCGGACGTTCAGAGGCGGGGAGTAAGGGGTGGAGACCTTGAGTTCCGACTCAGGGGCACGCACGGCCTTCGCGGAACGTCTCGCGCTGCTGTACAAGGAAGCGGGCAATCCTCCCCTCAAGCGCGTCGCCGAGGCCGTCGTCCGGTTGCAGCGGGTCGACGAGCGCGGCCGGCCCGTGCGGGTGTCCGCGCAGCGCATCAGCGACTGGCGACGGGCCAAGAACGTGCCCGCCCAGTTCGGGGCCCTCGCCGCGGTGCTGCAGGTGCTGGTACCCGACGCCCGGCGCGCGCGACCGGCTCCGGTCTACCCGGGCCTGTACGACCTGGTCGAGTGGCAGCGCCTGTGGGAGCGCGCGGTGGCCGACCCGGTCGCCGACCGCCCGGTGTCCCCGGACGAGACGGACGGCGCCCCGGGGGAGGCCGCGGCCGTGCCCGGAGTATGCCCGTACCGGGGGCTCGCCGCCTACCGGGGGGAGGACGCCCGCTGGTTCTTCGGCCGGGAACGGAGCACGCGGGCCCTCATCGACCAGCTCCGCGCGGCGGAACGGACCGGTGGCCTTGTCATGCTCGTCGGCGCCTCGGGAGCGGGAAAGTCCTCCCTCCTGAACGCGGGCCTCACCCCGGCCCTGCGCGAGAACCCACCGAACGAAAGCGACCGGGACACGAGCGGCCCACTCACAAACGTCCCACCCGGAAGCGGCACGGACCGAGGTACGGCGGGCGCAGCCACCTCCGGCGCAAGCACCCCGGGCGACGCAGACTTCCGGCCGTACGGGGAAGGCCACCCCCACGGCCTTGACCAACCGCATGCAAAGACCCCGCCGCTCGGCGACGGCGAACCCCCCGCGGAGACCGAGACCCCCAGGGGCGCGGGGAACCGCGCGACCGGCCACAACCAACCCGCACCCGACCAACCACCGCCCCCACCCCCAGGGGCGCGGGGAACTGCGCGACCTGCCACAACCAACCCGCACCCGACCGACCACCGCCCCCACCCGCAAGACCAGCCCCCCGCCACAAACCAGAGCCCAGCCGACCGCCCCCCACGGCTGGTGGTCTCGCTGGTGCCGGGAAGCGACCCGCTCGCGGGACTGACCCGCCGGATCCCCGAGCTGACCCCGCTCCTGTCGGCCGCGGCGCACCCCGCGCGGGCGCCCGAGGAGCCCGGTGACCCGCGGTTCGCCCGGGCGGTCGGCGAGGCCGTCGCCGCCTGGGCGGAGCGCGAGGCACCCGGCACCGCCCGCCCGGTGGTCGTCGTGGACCAGTTCGAGGAGGCGTTCACCCTCTGCGCCCACGAGGCGGACCGACGTGCCTTCATCCGCATCCTGCACGCCGCCTGCACCCCCGCCGGCCCCGAAACCCCGGCCCCTGTACTCGTCGTCCTCGGCATACGCGCCGACTTCTACGAGCAGTGCCTCGGCTATCCCGAACTGGCCGACGCGCTCCAGCACCGGCACATGGTGCTCGGCCCGCTGACCGCCACCGAGCTGCGCGAGGCCGTGACCGGACCGGCCAAGGCGGTGGGCCTTGAACTCGAACCGGGCCTCGCCGAGCTGATCCTCCGCGAGGTCAGCGCGGACGGCCCCCGCGGCGCGCACGACGCGGGCGTCCTCCCGCTCCTCTCCCACGCGCTGCTCGCCACCTGGCAGCGGCGCAAGGCGGGCAGGCTCACGCTGGCCGGCTACCGCGCGGCGGGCGGCATCCAGGGCGCGGTGGCGGCGACCGCCGAGCGCGCCTGGTCCGGCCTCGACCCGGAGGCGCGCGCCGCCGCCCGGCTGCTGCTGCTCAGGCTGGTCCGGCTGGGCGAGGACACCCAGGCCACCCGCAGGCGGGGCACGCGGCGCCAGCTGGCCGAGGAGTCGACGGACCCGGACGGTACGGAGGAATCGCTCGAAGCCCTCGTCCGCGCCCGGCTGGTGACGCTCGACGCGGACACCGTCGAGATCACCCATGAGGCGCTGCTGCACGCCTGGCCCAGGCTGCGCGACTGGATCGACGAGGACCGGCAGGGCAATCTGCTGCGCCAGCGCCTGGAGGAGGACGGCCGGGCCTGGGAGGGCTCGAACCGCGACGCGTCGCTGCTCTACCGGGGTTCCCGGCTGGAGCAGGCCCGCGCCTGGGCGGCGTCCGCCGGTGACACCTCCCTGACCCGGAGCGCCGCGGAGTTCCTGGCCGCCTCGGTCAGGCTGCGCAAGCGCACGGTACGGATCAGCCGGGGCGCGGTGTCGGCCCTGGTGGTCCTCGCGGTCCTGGCGGTCGGCTCGGCGGTGATCGCCTGGCAACAGCGCAACGACGCGGTGTTCGAGCAGGTGGTCGCCGAGGCCGATCGCGTCCAGTACACGGATCCGTCGCTGTCCGCCCAGCTCGATCTCGTGGCGCACCGCCTCCGGCCGGGCGACGAGGGCGCCAACAACCGGCTGATCTCGATCGTGAACGCCCCGCTGGCCACGCCGCTGCTCGGCCACACCGGCGCCGTCTACCTCACCTCGTTCAGCCCGAAGGGCGATGTCCTGGCCACCGCCAGCTACGACCGGACCGTACGGCTGTGGGACGTGACGGACCGTACCCGCCCGAGGCCGCTCGGCAAGCCCCTCACCGGCCACTCCAGCTGGGTGAGCAGCGCCGTCTTCAGCCCGGACGGCCGCACGCTCGCCAGCGCCTCCGACGACGGCACCGTACGCCTGTGGAACGTCACCTCCCCCCGCCGCCCGCGGGCGCTCGGCACCCCGCTGAACGGGCACGACGGCACCGTCTACCTGGTCGCCTTCAGCCCGGACGGCCGTACCCTGGCCGCGGCCACCGACCGGCACGTCGTACGGCTGTGGGACGTACGCGACCCGGACCGGCCGAAGCCGCTCGGCACGCTGACGGGGCACACCCACGCCGTCCGTTCCCTGGCCTTCGGCCCCGGCGGACGGACGCTGGCGGCGGGCGCGGACGACGGCTCGATCAGGCTGTGGGACATGACAGAGCCGCGCCGGCCTGCCCGGCTCGGCACGGCGCTGACCGGGCACACCACGACGGTGCACTCCGTGGCGTTCAGCCCGGACGGGCGCACCCTCGCCAGCGGCAGCGCGGACGACACCGTACGCCTTTGGGACGTGACCGATCCGCGCCGCGCGGCACCGCTCGGCACCCCGCTCACCGGGCACACCGGCCCCGTGTGGTCGGTGGCCTTCAGCCCGGACGGCACCGTGCTCGCCGCGGCCAGCGCGGACAGCACCGCGACCCTGTGGAACGTCAGTGACCCGGCCTATCCGTCCCAGGTCGGCGAGCCCCTGTCCGGCGGCAGCGGCGAGATGTACGCGCTGGGTTTCAGCCCCGACGGCCGGACCCTCGCCACCGGCAGCGGCGACAGCAAGGTCCGGCTGTGGGCGCTGCCGACCACGGACATGATCGGCCGCATCGGCGCGTTCCAGCGGGACGGGCATGTGCTGGCCACCGCCGCACGCGACGGAAAGGTCCGGCTGTGGAACATCACCGACCCGGGCCGGCCCACGCTGCTGTCCGAGCCCTTCATGCCGGGGGACGGCGACGTGCGCACGCTGGCGTTCTCCTCCGACGGCCGTGTCCTCGCGGTGCGGATGGGAAACCGCTCGCTGCAGCTGTGGAACGTCTCCGACCCCTACCGGCCCGTCCCCTACGGCGCGCCGCTCACCCTGCGGACCCGCTTCACCGGCCCCAACGCCCTGGCCTTCACGCCGGACGGGCGCACCCTGGCCACCGCCTACGACGACCGCACCATCCGCCTGTGGGACGTCAGCGACCCGGCCGACCCGGTGCCGCTCGGCGAGCCCCTCGCCGGTCACAAGGGCTACGTCAACTCCCTCGAATTCGCCCCCGACGGCCGGACCCTGGCCAGCGGCAGCGCGGACGGCACCGTACGGCTGTGGAACGTGGCGGACGCGCGCCGCGCCGCGCCGGTCGGCAGCCCCCTGGCGGGGCACCTCGGCCCGGTCAACACGCTCGCCTACAGCCCGGACGGGCGGACCCTGGCCAGCGGCAGCGACGACGACACGGTACGGCTGTGGGACATCGGCGACCCGGACGGGCCCACCGCGCTGGACGCGCCGCTCACCGGCCACACCGAGGCGGTCGTCTCGCTGACGTTCAGCCAGAACGGCGACACCCTGGCCAGCGGCGGCAACGACAACACCGTACGGCTGTGGGACGTCGCGCACCCGTCCAAGGCGTCCCCGATCGGCCAGTCGCTGAGCCCGAACGCCAAGACCGGCAACTTCCTCGCGTTCAGCCCCAACAGCCGCATGCTCGGAGTGTCGAGCGGCGCGGACACCGTACGGCTGTGGAACCTGGACGTCGACCAGGCCATCCGCCACATCTGCGCGACGACCCGGGGGGTACTGACCCGGGAGAAGTGGCACGAGTACCTGCCGCGGCTCTCGTACGACCCCCCGTGCGGCCGCTGACGACCCCATGGGGCGCCGTGATCCAGATCACAACTCCCGCCCGCTGTCCAACAGTTGGCTCCCGCGGACCGACCACCCTTGTTACCCTTGGCCATAGCTCGACCGCTGACGCATCCCCCGTCGCCAGCGGTCGAGCGCTTTCAGCCCCCCGGTAGCCGAAGCGTCCCAGCTCACCGGTGTGACGGCACCGCAGAAACACCGAACAAGCGGCCCCAAGCGACCGACCGCCCCCGACGCGGCCCCCCAGAGGCGACCACGCCTGCCGGCCACCACGGCCCGTCGGCCCCCAGAACGTCACAAGACCGCCATATCCCCACCACATCCCGGCCCGCGACGCGACGATGGCCTTTCGACCACCGTGTCCAGGGGGGACCATGCGCATCCGCCACACCACCCTCACGATCGCCGTCGCGGCACTCGCGCTCACCGCGTGCTCCACCAGCGACAGCGGCACCGAGACGCACGAGACGACCGTCACCACGTCGACCGGCCCGAAGACCACCGGCCTCACCGCGGAGCAGGCAGCCGCCGAACTGGCCGAGGCGACCGGCGTCACCACACTCGGCAACCCGACCGACAACACCGGATCCTGCTCCGACGAGGCCGCGGGCAAGGACCCGCGCCCGAACGACTGCTCACAGCTCATCACCACGGACACCGTGAGCATCTACGAGTTCCGGACCCCGGAGATCGCCGCCGACTGGGTCACGACCATGAAGAAGCAGGGCGACTGGCGGCAGGTGGGCCGGTTCGCCCTCGCCTGGACGGCCCGGGACCAGGGGCTCACCTCGGACGATCGGCGCGCCGAGTTGGTGCGGACACTGAAGAAGGAGACCGCCGACGAGGCGTGAGGACCCCGTCGCCGAGCGGAGCCGGGTCGGCAGCGGAGTCCTGAGGGGGCCCGCTGGCGCGGGTCACGCTTCTTCCAGGGCCTGCCCGAATTCGCGCAGCACTTTGCCGTGGCGGCTGCGGGCCAGTTCGTGCCCGACACCTATGGCGAGCGCGACCGGCCACTCGATGAGTTCGAGCGCCGTGAGGAAACCGAGGCCCGCGAGGAAGGCGAGCTGGTCCTTGGGCGGCAGTTCGACCCGCAGATCGCCCACGCGGACGGTCACCGAATTGTCCGAGACGACATGTTCGGCTGCGGCGAGCGCCCCGTGGGACTTCTTGATCGGAACCGGCGCGCTGGCCCGCGCGGCGCCGGGATCTGTCCTGCTTGCTTGCGCGGTCATGTCTCGTTCCGTTTCATCGGCCGGTGCCGGGCATCCGCTCGATGTCCCTCTTCCCCCCTCTCCCACGCTAGCCCCATACACCCAGCAGCCCCACTCCGGGAAATCACGCAACACAAAGACCCCCAACCATGATCGGTTGAGGGTCTTCTCACTGGTGGGGCTAACAGGATTTGAACCTGTGGCCTCATCCTTATCAGGGATGCGCTCTAACCAACTGAGCTATAGCCCCGCCGCGCTCTGCGGTGTGTGTCCCGCGCGCTGACTCCTGAAGATTAGCGCACGACCGGGGCAGTCCCAAAATCGGTTGGCGCAGGCCGCACGGCAGAGGTTTGGAGGGCGTCGCGGCGCGGCACGCTGCCCGCCCTACTCGTCCTCCGCCAGCGTCAGCTCCACACCCCCGACGAAGCCCGCGGAGAGGTTGTAGATGAACGCGCCGAGCGTGGCCAGCGCCGTCGCGAGGACGACGTCGATGACCGCGATGATCGCTGTGAACATCAGCACGTGCGGAAGCGACAGGAAGGCTTGCAGGTCAAAGCCGTTCGCCTCGTTCGAGCCGGTCGCCTCCGAGATGGTGCCGCCGACGGTCGAGAAGACGCCCATCGCGTCCAGGACCATCCACAGCACCGCGGACGCGACGATCGTGCAGATGCCGAGCGCGATGGAGAGCAGGAAGCTGACCTTCATCACCGACCACGGGTCGGCCTTGGCCACGCGCAGCCGCGCCTTGCGGGTGCGGGGCGTGGTGCGCGCGCCGGTGCGCGGCCGGCGCACGGCTCCGGTTCCCGACCCGGACGCGGTCTGCGCCGGGTAGGCCTGCGGCGGGTGGTAGGGCCCGGCGGGCTGCTGCTGCCCTCGCTCGCCCGGCAGCGGCGAGGCACCGTGCGCCTCCCCTGCCGGGGGCTGGGCCGGCTGCTGGGCGCCGGGAGCGGCCGGGCCCGCTCCAGCGCCGTAGTGCTGGGTCTGCGGGCCTCGGGTGTCCGTCACAGTTCCCCCCTGGGATCCATGAGAGTCGGGCGAGTGCGGGGCGGTCGCGGGCGACTTGACCGGCTTCAGATTGGTCGTGTGCGGATCCGTCGCGTTCGCGCCGCCCGCGGCGGAGCCACGGCCGCCGTCGCCCGTTCCCTTACCGGAATCGTTGCCGGTCGGGGTACCGACCGAACCGGCGCCCGTGGCTCCGCTCACGATGACACACTCCTCGTGCTACTCGGCCGAGGGCGCCTCACCCTCGTCCGTGCCGGCGGTCGCGGCAACCTCGGCGGTCTCGTCCACGGCCACGTCACCGTCGACTTCCTCCGCCTCGCGCCCCGCCTCGGCGTTACGTGCGATACCGACGACGGCATCGCGCTTGCCCAGGTTGATCAGTTGGACGCCCATGGTGTCACGGCCCGTCTCCCTGACCTCGCTGACTCGCGTACGAATCACACCGCCGGACAGGGTGATGGCGAGGATCTCGTCACTCTCCTCGACGATCAGCGCGCCGACGAGCGAGCCGCGGTCCTCCACGATCTTGGCGGCCTTGATACCGAGGCCGCCACGACCCTGAACGCGGTACTCGTCGACGGCGGTCCGCTTCGCGTACCCGCCGTCCGTGGCAGTGAACACGAACGTACCGGGTCGAACAACATTCATCGACAGAAGCTCGTCGCCCTCGCGGAAGCTCATGCCCTTGACGCCCGAGGTGGCCCGGCCCATCGGCCGCAGGGTGTCGTCCGAGGCGGTGAACCTGATCGATTGCGCCTTCTTGCTGATCAGAAGCAGATCGTCGTCCGACGACACCAGCTCGGCCCCGATCAGTTCGTCGTCGGACCCGTCCTCCCGCTCCCGCAGGTTGATCGCGATGACACCGCCGGAGCGGGGCGAATCGTAATCCTTCAGAGGCGTCTTCTTGACCAGACCCGCCTTGGTGGCGAGGACCAGGTACGGCGCGGCCTCGTAGTCGCGGATCGCCAGGATCTCGGCGATCGACTCGTCCGGCTGGAACGCCAGCAGGTTCGCGACATGCTGCCCGCGCGCGTCCCGGCCGGCGTCCGGCAGTTCATACGCCTTGGCCCGGTACACCCGGCCCTTGTTGGTGAAGAACAGCAGCCAGTGGTGCGTGGTGGAGACGAAGAAGTGGTCGACGATGTCGTCTTCCTTGAGCTTCGTCCCGCGCACGCCCTTGCCGCCGCGCTTCTGCGCCCGGTAGTCGTCCGTCTTCGTCCGCTTCACATAGCCACCGCGCGAGACGGTGACGACGATGTCCTCCTCGGCGATCAGGTCCTCGATGGACATGTCGCCGTCGTAGGGCACCAGCATGGTCTTGCGGTCGTCGCCGTACTTCTCGACGATCGCCGCCAGTTCCTCGCTGACGATGCCACGCTGGCGGACCGGCGAGGCAAGGATCTCGTTGTACTCGTTGATCTTCGTCTGGAGTTCGTCGTGCTCCTGGACGATCTTCTGGCGCTCCAGGGCGGCCAGTCGGCGCAGCTGCATCTCAAGGATGGCGTTCGCCTGGATCTCGTCGATCTCCAGGAGGTCCATCAGGCCGCTGCGGGCCACCTCGACGGTCGCACTGCGCCGGATCAGCGCGATGACCTCGTCGATGGCGTCCAGGGCCTTCAGGAGGCCACGCAGGATGTGCGCCCGCTCCTCGGCCTTGCGCAGCCGGAAGCGGGTACGGCGGACGACGACCTCGATCTGGTGCGTCACCCAGTGCCGGATGAACGCGTCCAGGGAGAGGGTCCGCGGCACCCCGTCGACCAGCGCCAGCATGTTGGCGCCGAAGTTCGTCTGCAGGTCGGTGTGCTTGTACAGGTTGTTCAGGACGACCTTGGCGACTGCGTCCCGCTTGAGGACGATCACCAGGCGCTGGCCGGTGCGCGAGGACGTCTCGTCGCGCACGTCCGCGATGCCGCCGACCCTGCCGTCCTTCACCAGGTCGGCGATCTTCTGCGCCAGGTTGTCCGGGTTGACCTGGTACGGCAGCTCGGTGACCACCAGGCACTGGCGGTTCTGGATCTCCTCGACCTCGACGACCGCGCGCATGGTGATCGAGCCGCGGCCGGTGCGGTAGGCCTCCTCGATGCCCTTGCGGCCCACCACCAGGGCGCCGGTCGGGAAGTCCGGGCCCTTGATGCGCTCGATGAGCGCGTCGAGCAGTTCCTCGTGCGAGGCGTCCGGGTTCTCCAGGCACCACTGGGCGCCGGCAGCGACCTCGCGCAGGTTGTGCGGCGGGATGTTGGTCGCCATGCCGACCGCGATGCCCGCCGAGCCGTTGATCAGCAGGTTCGGGAAGCGGGAGGGCAGGACGGTGGGCTCCTGGGAGCGGCCGTCGTAGTTGTCCGTGAAGTCGACGGTCTCCTCGTCGATGTCGCGGACCATCTCCATCGACAGCGGCGCCATCTTGCACTCGGTGTAGCGCATGGCGGCCGCCGGGTCGTTGCCCGGGGAGCCGAAGTTGCCGTTGGAGTCGACGAGCGGCATGCGCATCGCCCACGGCTGGGCCAGGCGGACCAGCGCGTCGTAGATCGAACTGTCGCCGTGCGGGTGGTAGTTGCCCATGACGTCGCCGACGACGCGGGCGCACTTGTAGAAGCCGCGTTCGGGCCGGTAGCCGCCGTCGTACATGGCGTACAGGACGCGGCGGTGGACGGGCTTGAGACCGTCACGGACGTCGGGCAGCGCCCGGGACACGATGACGGACATCGCGTAGTCCAGGTACGAGCGCTGCATCTCCGTCTCAAGCCCGACGGGCTCGATGCGCATGGTGGTGTCGCCGCCCTCGGCCTCGGGCGTGACTGGGGTGTTCTCGTCGGCCATTGCTGGTGAAGATCCTTCCCGGTGCGGTCAGCTGAGACCGACTCAGATGTCGAGGAAGCGGACGTCCTTGGCGTTGCGCTGGATGAACTGGCGGCGGGCCTCGACGTCCTCGCCCATCAGGACCGAGAACAGGTCGTCGGCCTGGGCGGCGTCGTCGAGGGTGACCTTGCCGAGCACCCGGTGGTCGACGTCCATCGTCGTCACGCGCAGTTCCTCGGCGTTCATCTCGCCGAGGCCCTTGAAGCGCTGGATCGAGTCCTCCTTGATGCGCTTGCCGCGCTGGCGGCCCAGCTCGATGAGGGCGTCGCGCTCGCGGTCGGAGTACGCGTACTCGGCGTCCTCACGGCCCCACTTGATCTTGTAGAGCGGGGGCCGGGAGAGATACACATGGCCGCGCTCCACGAGGTCCCGCATGAAGCGGAAGAGGAAGGTCAGCAGCAGGGTGTTGATGTGCTGGCCGTCGACGTCGGCGTCCGCCATCAGGATGATCTTGTGATAGCGGAGCTTGTCGATGTCGAAGTCCTCGTGCACGCCCGTGCCGAAGGCGGAGATCAGCGCCTGGATCTCCTGGTTCTGCAGGATCTTGTCGATCCTGGCCTTCTCGACGTTGAGGATCTTGCCGCGGATCGGAAGGATGGCCTGGTACTGCGGGTTGCGGCCGGACTTGGCCGAACCGCCGGCGGAGTCGCCCTCGACGATGAAGATCTCGCACTTGGCCGGGTCGTTGGACTGGCAGTCCGCCAGCTTGCCCGGCAGGGACGCGGTCTCCAGCAGGCCCTTGCGACGGGTCAGGTCGCGGGCCTTGCGGGCCGCCACGCGCGCGGTGGCCGCCTGGATGCCCTTGCGGATGATGTCCGAGGCCTCGTTCGGGTTGCGGTCCAGCCAGTCGTTGAGGTGTTCGTAGACGGCCTTCTGCACGAAGGTCTTGGCCTCCGTGTTGCCCAGCTTGGTCTTCGTCTGGCCCTCGAACTGCGGCTCGCTCAGCTTGACCGAGATGATCGCGGTCAGGCCCTCGCGGATGTCGTCGCCCGTGAGGTTGTCGTCCTTCTCGCGGAGCAGCTTCTTGTCGCGCGCGTACTTGTTGATCAGCGAGGTCAGGGCCGCCCGGAAGCCCTCCTCGTGCGTGCCGCCCTCATGGGTGTGGATGATGTTGGCGAAGGAGTACACGCCCTCGCTGTAGCCGCTGTTCCACTGCATCGCGACCTCGAGGGACAGGCTCTTGTCCTTGTCCTCGGCCTCCAGGTCGATGACGGTGGGGTGCACCACGTCTCCCTTGCGGGAGTTGAGGTACTTCACGAAGTCGACGATGCCGCCCTCGTAGTGGTACGTGACCGACTTGACCTCGTCCTTCTCGTCGGCGCCCGCCTCGTCGGCACCCGAGGTGGCCTTCGCCGACTCGCGCTCGTCGGTGAGCCGGATGGTCAGGCCCTTGTTGAGGAACGCCATCTCCTGGAAGCGCCGCGAGAGCGTCTCGAAGGAGTAGTCGGTGGTCTCGAAGATGTCCGGGTCGGCCCAGAAGGTGACCGAGGTGCCGGTCTCGTCGGTCTGCTCGTGCTCGGCGAGCGGGGCCGTCGGCACGCCCATCTTGTAGTCCTGCGTCCACCGCCGGCCGTCGGTCCTGACCTCGACCGACACCTTGCTCGACAGGGCGTTGACGACCGAGACGCCGACGCCGTGCAGACCGCCGGAGACCGCATAGCCGCCGCCGCCGAACTTGCCGCCCGCGTGCAGCACGGTCAGCACGACCTCGACGGCCGGCTTGCCCTCGGAGGGGACGATGCCGACCGGAATGCCACGGCCGTTGTCGACGACGCGGACGCCGCCGTCGGCCAGGATCGTCACGTCGATCGTGTCCGCGTGCCCGGCCAGCGCCTCGTCGACCGAGTTGTCGACGACCTCGTACACCAGGTGGTGCAGACCGCGCTCGCCGGTCGAGCCGATGTACATACCGGGTCGCTTGCGAACCGCGTCCAGACCCTCGAGCACGGTGATCGCGCTGGCGTCGTACGAGGCGGTGACCTCGCCGTTCGCGCCGGCGTCGGTGGACGGGATGTTCTCGTTGGGGTTGCCGGAATCGGCCACGAAGCGCCCTTTCTGGCACAGCACGAGCCAGGCTCCTGGGGGTGCCCCCTCCCGGGGGAGGGTTGCCGGAGCGGCTGCGGCATGTTGCGTTGGTAAGCCCTGATTCAGCGTTGCTCAGCTTTTCCCGAACGGTCCCCACGTTCGGGGCGGGATTGGCTCCAGTCTACCGGTAGCGCCGACAGTGATGGGGGTTTGCCGGTACCTGAGTCCCCATGTGCCGCCCTCAACCGGTCTCGGCCGGGTCCCGATATACGGAAGGGGGCTCCAAGAGGCTCACAGCGCCACTCAGCGCTTCCGGCTGTCAACCCCTGGCTACTCCAGGGTCAGCTCGCGACGGACGTCCGCGCGCGATGCCCCGTCGGACCCGCTCGCGGGGGCCCGACGCAGGCGCCCCACCAGCGAAGATGTGAGGTCGGTCACCTGATCGCCCCGCCCGTCGCAGCCCTGCCCGACGGGCCCGTGAGCGTCCCCCTCGGTGAGGTTCCGGTCACCCATAGGTGTCGCCGGGGCCCGTGCTGCCCGGGGCGCGCAGGGGGCCGTAGCGACGGGCGGTGCCGCCCGGACCGTGCACCTTGATCAGCTTCACGGTGCCGTGCCCCAGGTCTTCGTTGAGGCGGGCGACCAGCGTCGGCGCGAGCAGCCGCAGCTGGGTCGCCCACGCCGTGGAGTCGCACTGCACGGACAGGACGCGCTCGTCCTCGTCGTAGCGCTGCGGCACGCAGTGCTTGGCGAGGTCGTCGCCGACGATCTGCGGCCAGCGGCCCATGACCCCGCCCACCGCGGCGGGCGCCTCCCAGCCGCGCTCGGTGATCAGCCGGTTGATGGCGGCGCCCAGCGCCATCGGATCGCGGCCGTCGGCCCGCGCGCCGGAGCGCAGCCCCCCGCGCCGCGCCTGCTTCTTCTGCCGCGCCGCGTCCCCACGCGCGCGTGCCGCTTCCTTCGCCGCGCGCAGCGCCACGCGCGCGAGGTCGACGCCCGAGGGCTCGGGGGACCGCTGGGGCCGCGCCGGGGCCGGCTCGTCGGTGCTCATGCGCGCTCCACCCTCCCGTCGGACACCGCGTACCGGGCGCCGGCCAGGACGTCCGGTACGTCGTCGTCGACCGCGGCGGTCACCAGCACCTGCTCGCCGGGCGCGACCAGTTCGGCCAGCCGCTCCCGCCGCCGGGCGTCCAGCTCGGCGAAGACGTCGTCCAGGACCAGCACCGGTTCGTTGCCCTCGGAGCGGAGCAGGTCGTACGAGGCCAGGCGCAGCGCCAGCGCACAGGACCAGGACTCGCCGTGCGAGGCGTACCCCTTGGCGGGCAGCCGGCCGAGTTTGAGGATCACGTCGTCCCGGTGCGGCCCGACGAGGGTGACGCCCCGCTCGATCTCCTGCTTGCGCGCCTCGGCGAGCGCGGCCGTCAGCTGGCCGTACAACTCCTCGCGCGTGTGGGCCTCGCCGGGCGCGGACGGCTTGTACTCCAGGGCCACGGGACCGCCACCGGGGGCCAGTTGCTCGTACGCCTTGTCGGCCAGCGGCTCGATCGCGGCGATCAGGTCGAGGCGCTGGGCGAGCAGTTCGGCACCCGCGCGCGCGAGGTGCTGGTCCCAGACGTCGAGCGTGGACAGGTCCATGGCCCGGCCCCCGTGCCGGCGGGCCAGCGCGGCCGATTTCAACAGGGTGTTGCGCTGCTTGAGGACCCGCTCGTAGTCGGAGCGCACGCCGGCCATCCGCGGCGCGCGGGCGGTGACCAGCTCGTCCAGGAAGCGGCGCCGCTCCCCGGGGTCGCCCTTGACCAGCGCCAGGTCCTCGGGCGCGAACAGCACGGTCCGTACGATGCCCAGCACGTCCCGGGGCCGGACCTGCGCGGACCGGTTGACGCGGGCGCGGTTGGCCTTGCCGGGGTTCAGCTCCAGCTCGACCAGTTGCTGCCGCTCGCCCTGTCTGACCTGGGCCCGGATGATCGCGCGTTCGGCCCCCACGCGGACCAGGGGGGCGTCCGAGGCGACGCGGTGGCTGCCGAGGGTGGCGAGATAACCGACCGCCTCGACGAGGTTGGTCTTGCCCTGCCCGTTGGGGCCGACGAAGGCGGTGACGCCCGGGTCCAGCGGGACCTCGACCCGGGCGTACGAGCGGAAGTCGGCCAGCGAGAGATGCGTGACGTGCATGGTCGTTCGCCGACCTCCCCCAACGTTGTGGACCGAAGGACGGCCCTGTGGATCACTTCTTCTCGACCGCGTGGCCGCCGAACTGGTTCCGCAGCGCCGCGATCATCTTCATCTGCGGCGAGTCGTCCTGCCGCGAGGCGAACCGGGCGAACAGCGACGCGGTGATGGCGGGCAGCGGCACCGCGTTGTCTATGGCGGCTTCCACGGTCCACCGGCCCTCGCCGGAGTCCTGTGCATAACCCTTGAGCCCGGCCAGGTGCTCGTCCTCGTCGAGGGCGTTCACCGCGAGGTCCAGGAGCCAGGAACGGATGACCGTTCCCTGCTGCCAGGAGCGGAAGACCTCACGCACGTCCGTGACGGAGTCGACCTTCTCAAGAAGCTCCCAGCCCTCCGCGTACGCCTGCATCATCGCGTATTCGATGCCGTTGTGGACCATCTTCGCGAAGTGGCCCGCGCCGACCCGGCCGGCGTGCACCGAACCGAAGTCGCCCTCCGGCTTGAGCGCGTCGAAGACCGGCTGCGCCTTGGCGACGTGCTCCGGGTCGCCGCCGTACATCAGCGCGTAGCCGTTCTCCAGGCCCCAGACGCCGCCGGAGACACCGCAGTCGACGAAGCCTATGCCCTTGGCGGCCAGTTCCTCGGCGTGCTTCTCGTCGTCCGTCCAGCGGGAGTTGCCGCCGTCCACGACGACGTCACCGGGCTCCAGCAGACCGGCCAGCTCGTCGATGGTGGTCTGGGTGGGCTCGCCGGCCGGGACCATCACCCAGACCACGCGCGGGCCGGAGAGCTTGCCCACAAGCTCTTCCAGGCTGTGGACATCCGCGAGGTCCGCGTTGCGGTCGTATCCGATGACGGTGTGGCCCGCGCGGCGGATCCGCTCGCGCATGTTGCCGCCCATCTTGCCGAGGCCGACGAGACCGAGCTCCATCAGTTGCTGTCCTTCGGTTGCTGTGTGACGTAGGGGCACGTGCGTACCCGCGTCCGAGCCTAAACCCGGGCCGTCATGCACAGCTGTGGGCCTACGCGCTCATGCGTACGCCCCTCACCTGGGGCTTTGCCGGTACGGGTGGTCAGCCGCTGAGGCGCACCGGCATGATCAGGTACTTGTAGGCCTCGTCCGCCTCGGCGTCCACCGCGGGCCTGCCGCTGAGCAGCGCGGGCTTCGTGGACGTCGTGAACGACAGCTGCGCCACCGGTGAGTCGATGGCGCTCAGACCGTCGAGCAGGAACGTCGGGTTGAAGGCGATGGAGATGTCGTCGCCCTCCAACTGCGCGTCGACCCTTTCCACAGCCTGTGCGTCGTCGCTGGAGCCGGCCTCCAGGATGAGCACGCCCTGCTCGAAGCTGAGCCGCACCGGGGTGTTGCGCTCGGCGACCAGGGCCACGCGCTTGACGGCCTCCACGAAGGGGGCGGTCTCGATCACGGCGACCGAGTTGAACTCCGTCGGGAACAGCGTGCGGTACTTCGGGAGGTCGCCCTCCAGCAGGCGCGTGGTCGTCCGCCGGCCCGCGCCCTCGAAACCGATCAGGCCCTCGCCGGAACCGGAGCCGGACAGGGCGAGGATCACGCTGTCGCCGCTGGTCAGCGCCTTCGCGGTGTCCAGGAGGGTCTTGGCGGGCACCAGGGCGACCGCGGAGGCGTCCGGGTTCTCGGGCTTCCACAGGAACTCGCGGACCGCGAAGCGGTAGCGGTCGGTGGAGGCCAGCGTGACGGTGTCGCCCTCGATCTCGATGCGCACACCGGTCAGGACGGGCAGCGTGTCGTCGCGTCCGGCGGCGATGGCGACCTGTGCGGCGGCGGAGGCGAAGACCTCGCCGGGGACGGTGCCCGTGGCGTTCGGCATCTGCGGCAGGGCCGGGTACTCCTCCACAGGCAGGGTGTGGAGGGTGAACCGCGAGGAGCCGCAGACCACCGTCGCCCGTACACCGTCTGTGGAAATCTCCACCGGGCGGTTGGGCAGGGCGCGGCAGATGTCGGCCAGCAGGCGGCCGGAGACGAGGACTGTGCCCTCCTCCTCGACCTCCGTCTCGACGCTCACGCGCGCGGAGACCTCGTAGTCGAAGCTGGACAGGCTCAGCTGGCCGTCCTCGGCCTTCAGGAGGAGGCCGGCGAGGACAGGCGCCGGCGGACGGGCCGGGAGGCTGCGTGCTGCCCAGGCCACTGCCTCCGCGAGTACGTCGCGTTCCACCCGGATCTTCACCGTAAGCCGCCTCCTGCTGTTGCTACTGAGTCCTACGACCCGGTGTCACTGCCCCGTGGGTGGGGAAGAACACCGACGACCAGTCTGACGCACCGCACTGACAGTAGGTGCCCGTCGGGGTCAAGTCGTGCCGGGGGGCGGTCGGGCACGAGAGGGCGAGTTGTGCACAGGCCCCGCTTCGAAACGGATTCCGCTCTCTCTCTGATTGGGAGTAGTAGTAGGGCCTGTGGATACCGTGGATAACCACGTTTGCCCTGCTCAGCGCGGAAATTTTGTCCACGGGCCCTGTGGGCGGAGGCGGTGGACAACCAGGGGTCTCTGTGGAGAACAAGAAGTTCTGCACACCCCACCCACAGCCTGAGGCCACTTCTCCCCAGCTGCGTCCCCAGGTTTACCCGGGTTTCCCACACCCCAACCCGGCAGCTTGGTGTGACGCCTTTCACTCGACGCGGTGATCGGGTGCGTCGTGTTGCCGAACAGTGGAAAGAGATGTGGAGAAGCCCGGGATCACTGGGGACAACCGGCCCCAGCCTGTGGGCCGACGGTGGACAACTCCGTGCACAGCCTGTGGATCTCTGCTTTGTCCACAGTCTGTGGAGATCTTTCGTCCACTAATCCACAGCCAGGTGACCTGCCCCGATGCTCCTTCACCAGGCTGGGCTGTGGATACGTTCTGGACAACTCGGCTCTCCCCAGGATGTGGACGGAAGAAAGTCACCGAATCTGTGGAGAGCGGCCGTAACCCGGCGGGTAATCGAACACGCGGTGACCGGTGGGCGTCGGGCGCCCACCTCCGCCCACTGCCGAGCCGGGCCTGTGGACGGCCACCGTCGCCACCGCCCGCGCCGGCGCCGACCGGCTCCAGCCCGCCGCCGGAGCTCACGCAGCCCACGCTGACGTCGCCGCCGGGCCGAACCCTGCCCGGCGGCGACGGCCGGCAGATGCCGTGCGTCCAGGACGTCACCGCCCTTCACCGCGGCGATGTCCCGCGCCTCCGCGCCGGGCGCGACAACGGACTGCCGATGTCCCCCGGCCGGCCCCGCCGATCGGGCGCGGCCCGCCCGGTCCCGCCCGTCGGATCACCGTGGCCCACGCACGCGTCGAGCCGGGCGCGCGGGCCGGGACGCCTCTCGCGCGCGGCCCGGCCCCCTGATGCTCTTACCCCGCGCTGTCCGGTCACCGACTTGGCCAAGCCGGTCGGGTGCCGGAGGCATGGAAAGGCGCCCCCGGGGTTTCTCCCGAGGGCGCCGAGTGCCGTGGTGGGCCGGTGTCAGCCGTTCTTGATGCGGTTGGTCAGTTCGGTGACCTGGTTGTAGATGGAGCGGCGCTCCGCCATCAGCGCGCGGATCTTGCGGTCGGCGTGCATCACCGTCGTGTGGTCACGCCCGCCGAACTGGGCGCCGATCTTCGGCAGTGAGAGATCGGTCAGCTCCCGGCACAGATACATGGCGATCTGCCGGGCGGTGACCAGGGCACGGCCGCGCGAGGTGCCGCACAGATCCTCGACCGTGAGACCGAAGTAGTCGGCGGTCGCCGCCATGATGGCCGTCGCGGTGATCTCGGGGGCGGTGTCCTCCCCGCCGGGAATCAGGTCCTTGAGGACGATCTCCGTCAGGCCCAGGTCGACCGGCTGCCGGTTGAGCGAGGCGAACGCCGTCACCCGGATCAGCGCGCCCTCCAACTCGCGGATGTTGCGGGAGATCCGGGAGGCGATGAACTCCAGCACCTCGGGCGGGGCGTTCAGCTGCTCCTGCACCGCCTTCTTGCGCAGGATGGCGATCCGGGTCTCCAGCTCGGGCGGCTGGACGTCGGTGATCAGACCCCACTCGAAGCGGTTGCGCAGCCGGTCCTCCAGGGTGACCAGCTGCTTGGGCGGCCGGTCGCTGGAGAGCACGATCTGCTTGTTCGCGTTGTGGAGCGTGTTGAAGGTGTGGAAGAACTCCTCCTGCGTCGACTCCTTGTCCGCGAGGAACTGGATGTCGTCCACAAGAAGGATGTCCATCTCGCGGTAGCGCTTGCGGAAGCTGTCGCCCTTGCCGTCGCGGATGGAGTTGATGAACTCGTTGGTGAACTCCTCCGAGCTGACGTACCGCACGCGCGTGCCCGGGTAGAGGCTGCGCGCGTAGTGCCCGATGGCGTGCAGCAGATGCGTCTTGCCGAGCCCCGACTCCCCGTAGATGAAAAGGGGGTTGTACGCCTTCGCCGGTGCCTCGGCGACGGCGACCGCGGCCGCGTGCGCGAAGCGGTTGGACGCGCCGATGACGAACGTGTCGAAGAGGTACTTCGGGTTCAGCCGTGCGGTCGGCTCGCCCGGACCGGTCGCCGGCGCGGGCTGCGCGGCCAGCGGCCCGGGGGCACCCGTCGTCGGCAGGTTCGGGCCCACGGGACCGCCGCGGTGCACCTGGCCGGTGCCGGCCGACGGCTCGGGCAGCTCGCGCCGGGCCGGGTCCCGCTGGTCGTAGTCGGGGCGTGATCCGTCGTAACCGGAACGCTGCCGCTCGTACGGCGGGCGCTCCATGCCCTGCGGTCGGTAGTCCTGCCCGGCGCCGTACGCGTCCTGCCCCGAGGCGTAGGAGTCCGGCGACGCATAGGCGTCACGCGCGGACGAACCGTAGGAGTCCTGCGGCGGCGACGCGTACGGGTCACGCTCCGGGAAGCCGAGCCGCGGCTGCTGCCAGCCGTACTCGTCCTGGCCGGACCGCGGCCAGGCGCCGGGCTCGGGCCGCTGGTACTCGGACGGGTAGGCGGGACGGGGGGCGGGGAGCCGGTCCGGCCTGGTGGCGGTCTCGGTGCCCGGCAACTGCTCGGCCCGGTGCCGGCCGTAGCCCTCGTACGGGCCCGACGGCAGTTCGGGCTCCTCGTAGCGCGACTTCGGCACCGTCGGCGCGGTCTCCTCGGCCGCGGGCGCGCGCCGGGGGGCGGGGGGCCCGGGGGGCTCGCCCGCGGACTCGTCGACGGTGATGGCGATGCGGATCGGGCGGCCGCACTCCCGGCTCAGGGTCTCGCTGACGATCGGCGCGAGCCGGCCCTCCAGCACGCCTTTGGCGAATTCGTTCGGCACGGCGAGCAGCGCGGTGTCCGCGACCAGGGCGAGCGGCTGGCACCGCCGGATCCAGTGCTCGTCCTTCGCCTCCACACCCTGGCCGCGGCCCTCCCCGAGGAGTTGCTCCAGTACGCGTGGCCACACTGCGGCAAGATCGGCAGGTACGTCAGCCACAGGGCACGCTCTCTCGCAGGTCCCACGAACGTGTGGTTGTGGGACGGGTCGGGATCTAAAAGGGGTGGTGCGGGGGACAAGGGAACGAATCGGAGTCCAGTCACGGTAGTCAGCGCGGCGGGTGCGGTTCAAGTTGTTGTCCCCAGCCTGTGGATAGTGTCTCTGCGTGACCCCGGGTTTGACCGGATGGCGTAGCCGCGCGTACCGTAACCAGGTCGAGTTGTCGATGGCTGCTGCCGCCTGCCTCCGATGGGCACAGGTCACTTCAGGTGACCGGTAAGCGGTGCACTCGGGCGTCACTGCGAGCTACTCGTGGGCGCACGGTGACAGCCAGGACGGCACCCCGCCACTACCGATTCTTTCTGGAGCCCCCGAGTGAGCAAGCGCACCTTCCAGCCGAACAACCGTCGTCGCGCGAAGACCCACGGCTTCCGGCTGCGTATGCGCACCCGTGCCGGCCGCGCGATTCTCGCGTCCCGCCGTAGCAAGGGTCGCGCCCGTCTGTCCGCCTGATCCCGATCAGGTCATGACGTCGTGCTGCCCACCGAGAACCGGCTGAGGCGGCGCGAGGACTTCGCGACCGCGGTACGACGAGGGCGCCGGGCCGGACGCCCGCTCCTCGTCGTCCACCTTCGTAGCGGTGCCACGGACCCGCACGCGCCTGGGGAGAGCGCTTCCCCGACGCGTGCGGGTTTCGTCGTCAGCAAGGCCGTGGGCGGTGCCGTCGTGCGCAACAAAGTGAAGCGCAGACTTCGCCATCTGATGCGTGATCGAGTCGCCCTGTTCCCCCCCGGTAGCCTGGTAGTCGTACGAGCGCTACCCGGATCGGGTGACGCAGACCATGCACAGCTGGCCCGAGACCTGGATGCCGCCGTGGGGCGGCTGCTGGGAGGGGGCGCGCGATGAAGTACCCGCTACTGGCTCTGATCAAGCTCTACCAGTGGACCATCAGTCCGCTGCTCGGGCCGGTGTGCAAGTACTACCCGTCGTGTTCCCACTACGGCTACACGGCCATCGACCGGCACGGTGCGATCAAGGGCACGGCACTGACTGCCTGGCGCATCCTCCGGTGCAATCCGTGGTCGCTCGGCGGTGTGGACCATGTCCCGCCGCGCAAGCGCCCGCGGTGGCACGAAATGCTGCGCAGCGCCTGGCGCGCACGCAAGGGCGGGCCCTCCGCCGCCGAACCGGCCACCGAGGCGAAGCTCCCATCCGGTCTTCCCTCAAGCCCGGCCGCAGAGACCTCGTCCCATGCCCAAGGAGCATGATTAGTGGACACGATTGCCAGCCTCTTCAGCTTCATCACCACACCCGTTTCCTGGGTCATCGTCCAGTTCCACACGGTGTACGGCGCCATCTTCGGCCCTGACACCGGGTGGGCCTGGGGCCTGTCGATCGTGTCCTTGGTGATTCTGATCCGCATCTGCCTGATCCCGCTCTTCGTGAAGCAGATCAAGGCGACCCGGGCCATGCAGACGCTTCAGCCCGAGATGAAGAAGATCCAGGAGCGCTACAAGAACGACAAGCAGCGTCAGTCCGAAGAGATGATGAAGCTGTACAAGGAGTCGGGCACCAACCCGCTCTCCTCGTGCCTTCCCATCCTGGCGCAGTCCCCGTTCTTCTTCGCCCTGTACCACGTGCTCAACGGCATCGCGTCGGGCAAGACCATCGGCGTCATCAACGACCAGCTGCTCGCCAGCGCCCAGAAGGCGCACATCGTCGGCGCCCCGCTGGCCGCGAAGTTCACCGACAGCTCGGACAAGGTTGCCGCGCTCGGTGCCTCGCTGACCGACGTCCGTGTCGTCACCGCGATCATGATCGTCCTCATGTCGGCGTCGCAGTTCTACACGCAGCGTCAGCTGATGACGAAGAACGTCGACACCACGGTGAAGACGCCGTTCATGCAGCAGCAGAAGATGCTGATGTACATCTTCCCGGTCATGTTCGCCGTCTTCGGCATCAACTTCCCCGTCGGTGTCCTCGTCTACTGGCTGACCACCAACGTGTGGACCATGGGCCAGCAGATGTACGTCATCCACAACAACCCGACCCCGGGTTCCAAGGCCCAGGCCGCCTACCTGGAGCGCCTGACCAAGCACGTCACGCACCACGGCAAGGTCCGCCGGCGCAGCGAGAAGGCCATCGTCAAGGCGATCGTCACCAAGGGCCGCGACCGCAACGAGCACGAGCGCAAGTTCATCAACGGCCTGACCAAGGCGGGCCTGGCCGCGCAGAGCGACGGCTCCGTCATCAAGAGCGAGAGCCAGGCCGTCGCCGAGGCCGAGGGCGGCGCGACCACCACCGCTCCCAAGCGCCAGCAGCCCAAGCGGCAGACCAAGGCCCAGCGCCAGTCCGGCACCCCGAAGCAGGCCGACGACGCCGCGCCGACCACGTCGCTGAACAAGTCCGAACAGCCACAGGACGCCAAGCCCGCAGCCAAGCAGGCCCGGCAGCCGGGCGCAGGCACCCGCAGCAAGGCCCAGTCCGGTCAGCGCAAGGGTTCACAGCGGCCCAAGTCCCCGTCCAAGAAGTAAGAAGGAGTCCATCCCGTGACGGAAGGCACCACCTCCGCCGCTGCCGAGGGTGCAGACACCCTGACCCGCCTGGAGCAGGAGGGTGAGATCGCGGCGGACTATCTTGAGGGTCTGCTCGACATCGCCGACCTCGACGGCGACATCGACATGGACGTCGAGGCGGACCGCGCCTCCGTGTCGATCATCAGCGACACGGGCGGCCGTGATCTGCAGAAGCTGGTCGGTCGTGACGGCGAGGTGCTGGAAGCCCTGCAGGAGCTGACCCGCCTGGCCGTGCACCGGGAGACCGGGGACCGCAGCCGGCTGATGCTGGACATCGCGGGCTACCGCGCCCAGAAGCGCGCCGAGCTCTCCGAGCTGGGCGCCAAGGCCGCCGCCGAGGTCAAGAACACCGGCGAGCCCGTCAAGCTCAAGCCGATGACCCCCTTCGAGCGCAAGGTCGTGCACGACGCGGTCAAGGCCGCGGGGCTGCGCAGCGAGTCCGAGGGCGAGGAACCACAGCGGTTCGTCGTCGTGCTGCCCGCCTGATCGGCTCTACGTTCCACCGGCCCCGTCTGTCGCCCAGACGGGGCCGAACTTTGTCAGCCTGGTAGTTCTGTGGTCGGCGCACGGCGTCGGCGCTGTACGGAAGGACGGTCCCCGTGACGGAGGCAGCGGATCTCCCCCCTGCGCCCGAACAGGCGCGGGAAGTGTTTGGCGATCGCTTCGCCGATGCGGTCCGCTACGCGGAGCTGCTGGCCGAGGCCGGCGTGCAGCGTGGTCTGATCGGCCCACGGGAAGTGCCCCGCCTGTGGGAGCGACACCTGCTCAACTGTGCGGTGCTCTCCGAGGTCGTCCCCGAAGGGGTCACGGTGTGCGACGTGGGCTCGGGCGCCGGCCTGCCGGGCATTCCCCTGGCGCTCGTCCGGGAGGACCTGAAGATCACCCTGCTGGAGCCGCTGCTCCGCCGCACCAACTTCCTCACCGAGGTCGTCGAACTGCTGGGGCTGGACCATGTGACCGTGGTCCGTGGCCGGGCCGAGGAGGTCATGGGGAAGCTGCCACCGGTCCATGTGGTGACGGCCCGGGCAGTCGCCCCGCTGGACCGGCTCGCCACCTGGGGAATCCCCCTGCTGCGCCCGTACGGCCAGATGCTCGCCCTGAAGGGGGACACGGCCGAGGAGGAGCTGAAGGCCACAGGAGCCGCGCTGAGCAAGCTGGGAGCGGTGTCGACCTCCATCCTGCGTGTGGGCGAGGGCATTGTGGACCCGCTGTCCACCGTCGTACGGGTCGAGGTCGGGGAGAGCCCCGGCGGTGTGCGTTTCGCGGCCAAGCGAGCCAAGGCGGCCCGTACCGGGCGGGCCCGCAGACGTCGTTGAGGATGTCAGAACGGATGAGTGATGCTGATCCGTCCTGACGACCACCCGTACTCCACACAAGCCTCCAAACCTACGCAACCCGGAGTGTCGCGAAGATACGGCCGCAGTCGCTGTGCATCGTGTTTCACGTGAAACGTCGCTCACTCCTGCACGGCATCATCAGTCGCGGCCGCGCCGCGGCCGAACCCCGCGACCGCAAGCCTCTGGGGTCACTCGGGGAAACGCCCCCCTCGAGTGACGCTCCGTCCCCCTGTGGGGGCACGGAGTTGTCCACAGAGGTGGATTTCTCCACAGAACACCAGGCCTCACTGGTTCATGACCCCGAAGGCATGGGAGGCTCTGTTCATCGCGAGCCTGAAGTCGAGGAGAGTGAATCCTTGCGGTCCGACGCCAACATCGCGGGACCGATGACCGATCCGGTCCCCGGTCCCCGTACCGAGTCGATGGGGGTGGATGTTTCACGTGAAACACCGCCCCCGATGGACGACACTCCCATCGGTCGTGCTGCCCAATTGGCGGTGGAGGCTCTGGGCCGTGCCGGCGAAGGGCTGCCACGGCCCGAGCAGACCCGAGTCATCGTGGTCGCCAACCAGAAGGGTGGCGTCGGCAAGACGACGACGACGGTCAACCTTGCCGCTTCACTCGCTCTGCACGGCGCCCGTGTCCTGGTGGTCGACCTCGACCCACAGGGCAATGCCTCGACCGCGCTGGGCATCGACCATCACGCCGAAGTCCCTTCCATCTACGATGTGTTGGTCGAGAGCAAGCCGCTGGCCGAGGTGGTGCAGCCGGTCCCCGATGTCGAGGGCCTCTTCTGTGCCCCCGCCACGATCGATCTCGCCGGCGCGGAGATCGAGCTGGTGTCGCTGGTGGCCCGCGAGAGCCGGCTCCAGCGGGCCATCCAGGCGTACGAGCAGCCGCTGGACTACATCCTCATCGACTGCCCGCCGTCCCTCGGCCTGTTGACCGTCAACGCCTTGGTGGCCGGGGCCGAAGTCCTCATCCCCATCCAGTGCGAGTACTACGCGCTGGAGGGACTGGGGCAACTGCTGCGCAACGTCGATCTGGTGCGAGGCCACCTCAACCCCGCCCTGCATGTGTCGACCATCCTGCTCACCATGTACGACGGCCGGACGCGTCTTGCCTCCCAGGTCGCGGAAGAGGTGCGCAGCCACTTCGGCGACGAGGTGCTGCGGACGAGCATTCCCCGCTCGGTCCGTATCTCCGAGGCGCCGAGCTATGGGCAGACGGTGCTGACCTACGATCCTGGATCGAGCGGCGCCCTCTCCTATCTTGAGGCGGCACGAGAGATCGCGCTGAAGGGCGTCGGCGTCACCTACGACCCGACGCAGGCCCATATCGGGCCACAGAGCAATCCGAACATGGTGGAGGGGATCCAGTGAGCGAGCGACGGAGGGGGCTGGGCCGCGGACTGGGCGCATTGATCCCTGCTGCCCCGACCGAGAAGAACCCGGCCTCGGCCGCGGTGGGGGGAGCGCCATCGCCGTCCCCCGCCCCGGTCCCGGTGCTGACGACGGACCGCGGGGTGGCCGCGGCGAAGGTGACCACGCTGCCGCCTGTTTCACAGGAAACCGAGGAGCCGTCGGTCTTCAGCGTCACGGAGACGCCCGCACCGCCGATGGGTGCTCACTTCGCCGAGATCCCCCTCGACTCCATCACGCCGAACCCGCGCCAGCCGCGTGAGGTCTTCGACGAGGACGCGCTGCAAGAACTGGTCACGTCCATCAAGGAGGTCGGTCTCCTCCAGCCTGTCGTCGTACGGCAGCTGGGACCCGCCCGCTACGAACTCATCATGGGTGAGCGGCGTTGGCGCGCCTGTCGGGAGGCAGGGCTTGAGGCGATCCCCGCGATCGTGCGGGCGACGGACGACGAGAAGCTCCTCCTGGACGCCCTGCTTGAGAACCTGCACCGCGCCCAGCTGAACCCCCTGGAAGAGGCCGCCGCCTACGACCAGTTGCTCAAGGACTTCAACTGCACCCATGACCAACTGGCGGACCGTATCGGGCGTTCCCGCCCCCAGGTCTCCAACACTCTGCGGCTGCTGAAGCTGTCGCCGGCCGTCCAGCGACGGGTCGCCGCCGGTGTGCTCTCCGCCGGACACGCCCGGGCGCTGCTGTCCGTGGAGGACTCCGAGGAGCAGGACCGACTCGCCCACCGGATCGTGGCCGAGGGGCTTTCCGTGCGGGCCGTCGAGGAGATCGTGACCCTGATGGGCTCCCGTCCCCAGACGGCTCCGCGGTCGAAGGGGCCCCGGGCCGGGGCCCGTGTCTCCCCGGCGCTGAACGAGCTGGCCACCCGTCTCTCGGACCGCTTCGAGACACGGGTGAAGGTCGACCTCGGTCAGAAGAAGGGCAAGATCACGGTCGAGTTCGCCTCCATGGAAGACCTTGAGCGGATCCTCGGCACGCTTGCCCCGGGTGAGGGGCCGGTCTTCCAGCAGGGTCTCCACGACGGGGACTCCGAGGAGGACTGACCGCACGGGCGTCCTGCCCTTGTCGGACGACGGGGCGGACGGTGTCGGACGACGGAGCGGATCGTGTCCGGTGTGTACCGGAACACGGTCCGCTCTTTGCTTTTTGTCGGTATCGATGCAAACGCATCGTGGATACGATGCGTTCGGGTATGGCGCATTCACCTGGCAGCACCTCTCGGTGGGAGGCGGGGGCCATGCGAACGGTGAGCCGGACGGGACTGGTGAGCGCGGGCCTGGGACTGGGCGTGCTCGGCGGCTTCGTCGGCGGTCTGCTCAGGGAACGGAGCGCTTTGACAGCCGCTCGCGACGCGGCGGGCGAAGGAAGCGAGGAACAGCCTTCATGGGGCGCCGGCTCGTACCGCTCACGCTGGACAATCTTCAGGATCTTCCCAAGCGCTGTCGCTCGTGTGTCTTCTGGGAACTCGACCCGGTCAGCGGCGAGGCCGCGGTAAGGGCGGGCAGGGCGACGGTGGAGAAGGAGGGCTGGATCTCCGCCGTCCTTCTGGACTGGGGATCGTGTGGCCGGGTGGTCTATGTCGACGAGGTGCCGGTGGGCTTCGCGCTCTATGCGCCTCCGGCCTATGTCCCCCGCTCCACGGCGTTCCCGACGAGTCCCGTCTCCCCCGACGCGGTGCAGCTGATGACCGCGTTCATCATGCCCGGCTATCAGGGGCAGGGACTGGGCCGAGTGATGGTGCAGACGGTCGCCAAGGATCTGCTGCGCCGAGGGTTCAAGGCGATCGAGGCCTTCGGGGACGCCCGCTGGAAGGAACCCGCCTGCGTCCTGCCTGCCGATCATCTGCTGGCGGTGGGTTTCAAGACGGTACGGCCCCACCCCGCCTACCCGCGACTGCGTCTGGAGCTGCGTACGACGCTGTCGTGGAAGGAGGACGTGGAGATGGCCATCGACCGGCTTCTGGGGGCCGTACAGAAGGAACCAGCGCTTCGGCCGCTCTAGCCGCTCCCAGCCGCTCTCTGTATGCCGCTCTTCGTAAGCCGCTCTTCGTAAGCCGCTCTCTGCGGACCGTCGCTGATGACGGCGCGCTCAAGCGAATGGGCCAACCCTTCCGGGTTGGCCCATTCGTGTTTCACGTGAAACATGCCCGTCGGTGCGAGGGCTCAGCCGACTACTCGGCGATGAAGTCCTCAAGGTCGCGGACGATCGCGGCCTTCGGCTTGGCACCGACGATGGTCTTGGCGACCTCGCCGCCCTGGTAGACGTTCAGGGTCGGGATCGACATGACGCCGTACTTGGCGGCCGTAGCCGGGTTCTCGTCGATGTTGAGCTTGACGATCTCGATCTTGTCGCCGTACTCGGCGGCAATGGCCTCAAGGGACGGAGCGATCTGACGGCACGGACCGCACCAGGCGGCCCAGAAGTCCACCAGAACGGGCTTGTCGCTCTTGAGGACGTCCTCATCGAAGGAGGAGTCGGTCACATTCTTCAGGGTGCCGGCCACGGCGGGCTCCTTAACTTGATCGTGCGGTGGGGCGGAAGGGGTCAGACAGAGGTCTTCTCGGGCTCGGCCTTCTCCGTGTCCGCGAGGGCGGCGAGGAAGCGCTCGGCGTCGAGAGCGGCGGAGCAGCCGGTGCCGGCCGCGGTGATCGCCTGTCGGTAGGTGTGGTCGACGACGTCGCCGGCGGCGAAGACGCCGGTCAGGTTGGTCCGGGTGGAGGGGGCGTCGACCTTCAGATAGCCCTCTGCGTCCAGGTCGAGCTGGCCCTTGAACAGTTCCGTGCGCGGGTCATGTCCGATCGCGATGAACAGACCCGTTGCCGGGAGGTCGGACAGCTCACCCGTCTTGACGTTGCGCAGCTTCAGACCGGAGAGCTTCTGGCCGCCCTGGACCTCGGCGACCTCGCTGTCCCAGACGAACTTGATCTTCGAGTCGGCGAAGGCACGCTCCTGCATCGCCTTGGAAGCGCGCAGCGTGTCCCGGCGGTGGACGATCGTCACCGACCTGGCGAACCGGGAGAGGAAGGTGGCCTCCTCCATCGCGGTGTCACCGCCGCCGATCACGGCGATGTCCTGGTCCTTGAAGAAGAACCCGTCACAGGTGGCGCACCAGGAGACACCACGGCCGGAGAGCGCGTCCTCGTTCGGCAGGCCCAGCTTGCGGTGCTGGGAGCCGGTGGTGACGATGACGGCCTTCGCCCGGTGGACGGTGCCCGCGGTGTCCGTGACGGTCTTGATCTCGCCCGTGAGGTCGACGGAGACGACATCGTCCGGCACCAGCTCGGCGCCGAAGCGCTCCGCCTGCGCCCGCATGTTGTCCATCAGGTCGGGGCCCATGATGCCGTCGCGAAAGCCCGGGAAGTTCTCCACGTCGGTGGTGTTCATCAGTGCGCCACCGGCGGTGACGGCGCCCTCGAACACCAGGGGCTTCAGCGACGCGCGCGCGGTGTAAAGCGCCGCCGTGTAGCCGGCGGGCCCGGAGCCGATGATGATCACGTTACGGACGTCGCTCACGGCTGCATTCCTCGTCTCTGGTCTACGTCAGTTCGACCGGTGGGAGCCCCTTTCAGAACTCTCACCCCACCCAACGGATCCTACGGGGCCCGCATTCCCGCTGTGTCCGGGCACACGGGAAGTCCCACAGGAGGGTTGCCGCGGTGGAACGGGACGAACCCCGGCCGCCGAGGAAGACGAACCTCAGGCGCTCAGGAACGGGCGAAGGACTGCTTCCACAGGACAGTGCCCGGTGCCATGGGCTCCTGGCCGACACAGGCCGCCTCGACGACATACGCGTTGACCCGTGAGCTGTCGCCGAGGTCGGGCAGCACGACCAGATAGGCGTCCTTCCCGTCGTATGTCCCCTGCTTGGCGCCGAGGATGTCCGCGTTGCTGTTGATGCCCTGCCGGATACAGTCCGGGACCGGGGTCGAGGGGTGGAGCAGGGTGTCCGCGCTTTCGCCGGCACGCGGGCTATAGGACTCCGGCCCGAGTTCCAGCCGTGGCCGCTGGCTGCCGGAGCCGTGCGGGGAGCCCTGCTGTGTGGTGAGCAGGTCGGTCACCTGGCTCTGAAGACTCTTCTCGGAGAAGGCGCCGGCTGTAGGGGTCTGCCCGCCCTGCGCGATCGTATCGGGCTTGTCGGTGCCGAGCGTCTGGAACAGCAATGACCCGGCGCCCAGGACGGCAGCCGTGAGGACGGCGCCCATCACGACGGTCCCACGGCGTCCCCGGCGGCGAGCCTTGCGCCCCGGACCGGTCGCCCCAGGGGAACGCCCGGCGGGCCGGTCCGCCGGAGTCGATGTTTCACGTGAAACATGCGTCCCAGTGCTCTCGTCGGACTCGCCCGGGGATGCGCTCGCCGGGACCGGCCCGGGCACGGGGTCACCGGGGGCCGTGGCGGCGAGCAGCGCCTCCGCGGCAAGGGCGGCGTCGATCCGGCCGGCCACATCGGCGGGCATCTGCGGCGGGCCCGGCATGGTGCCCAGCAGCCCGCGGATCTCCTCCAGGGAACGGTGGACATCCGCGCACAGGTCGCAGGCGTCCAGGTGTCGCCGTACCTCCGTGGTCCGGGACGGCGGGAGCAGACCTTCGGTGAGGTCGGAGATCTCGGCGACGTCCGGGTGCCCGGTCGTATCCGTCAAGGAAGTCATGCTCGCCCACCTCCGCCCTTCACTGCGGCTGAATCACTGGATCCCGCTGGCTGTGGACCACTGTCCCCAGGGTCCGCTGCCGGTGGGACGGATGTCCCCTCCGACCGGTTCCGTGCCGGATCCGGTTCCCCGTCGTCCCCGGCCTCTTCCGCCCGTAGATGAGAGACCAGGGGAAGGAGTCTGGCCCTGCCGCGGGCGCAGCGGCTCTTCACGGTCCCGATGGGCACATCCAGGATGCGGGCGGCCTCGGCGACCGGGTAGCCCTGCATGTCCACCAGGACGAGAGCGGCACGCTGGTCATGCGGAAGTGAACCCAGGGCCTCCAGGAGCTGCCGGTGCAGATCGTTGCGCTCGGCGGGCGCCGAGGCCGATTCATGCGGCTCCAGCAGCTGTTCCAGCCGCTCGGTGTCGTCGACCGGCGCGGTCTTCCTGGACGCCGCCTTACGGGCACGGTCCAGGCAGGCGTTCACGGTGATCCGGTGCAGCCAGGTAGTGACGGCCGAGTGCCCACGGAAGGTGTGGGCGGCCCGATAGGCGGAGACGAGGGCGTCCTGGACGGCGTCGGCGGCCTCCTCGCGGTCCCCCAGCGTGCGCAGGGCGACAGCCCAGAGCCGGTCCCGGTGGCGGCGGACCAGCTCCCCGAAGGCATCGGGATCCCCCTTGACGTGCCGGGCGAGCAGATCCTGATCGCTCACCCCGTCGAATCCGCTGCCGTCCGCCATCCGACCCCCTCCGCCTCCGGTGAACGTCAGCCCGCGAACTTCACCTCGGTGATGGCCTGCTTGTATCCGGCGCCGCTGTACTCGGTGGGGTCCGGACCCGAGTGCGGCACCGCGGTGAGCCACACGAGGACGTACTGGGTCTTCACCGGCTTGCCGAGCTTCACCGTGGCGTTGGTGCCGTTCGTGCTGACGCTGCCGATCTTGTCCATGGCGTCGAGCGACGACGGCGTCGGAGAGTCGGACGCGTACAGCTCGACGGTGGTGTGATCGCCAGCGTAGCGAAGCCCGATGGACGCCGTGGAGAGTTCCTTCGCCGAGCCGAGGTCGTAGACGATGCCCACGCCCGGCTTGTACGGCGCGATGGGCGGACCTTCGGCGAAGGTCTTGGTCCGCCAGGTCGTCGAGGTGTCGCCGTCGTATGTCTTGCCGACGTCACCGGGGTGCTGGGCGTCTCCCTTGGCGACGAACTCCTGGGCGCCCTGGATCTTGAGCGCCGTGAGGGGCTTGGGCTTGTCCTTGTCGCCCTCGCCCGTCGTCTGGGTGTTGTTGGTGTCGTCGGACTGGTTGCCCTGGTCCATCAGGGCCTCCGCGAGCTGCCAGCTGCCAAGGCCCAGGGCGGCGATCAGGAGCGCGGAGACCGCCCACTTGAGGGCCTTGCCGGTGCGGCTCTGCAGCGGGGGCGGCGGGGCCTGGACGGGCTGGGCGACGCCGGGGTGCGGGGCGGGGCGGCCGTAGGTGCCCTGTTGGTACGTCGTGCGCTGGTACTCGGGCGGCGCGGTGAACGCCGGCTCCGGCGGGCGGATGCGGGGCATCTCGCCGATCGCCTTCACCAGCTCCTCCGGCGTGGTGCAGGGTGCCTCGTGCCGGGAGGCGGTGGCGCCGTCGTTGACGAGCGCCCGCATGGCCAGCTCGGACAGGCCGCGGTGGATGCCCGCCCGCACCTGGTCCGGGGCGATCAGACCGATGTGCTTGGGCAGTCCGGACAGACCGTAGGCATCGTTCTCGTACGGCCACCGCTGGGTGAGCGCGGCATACAGCAGGGCACCGATCGACTCGGTGTCCGTGCGCTGCGGGGTGTCGGAGTCGATGCCGCGCAGCGCGGCGTTCACGGCCAGGCCCCGGATGCGCCACTGGCCGGTGGAGGTGCGCAGCACGGCGTTCGGGTTGAGCCGTAGATGGGCAAGGCCCTCGCGGTGGGCCGCGGCCATGGCGGAGGCGACCTGGCTGACCATCTGGTAGGCGTCATGCGGATCCAGCGGCGCCGCCGACAGCAGCGTGGTCAGCTCGGTGGCGTCCGGCAGCCACTCGTGCACGACGTAGACGAGGTCGTTCTCCTCGACGGCGTCCAGGACCTGCACGAAGCGCGGGTCGCCCAGCAGCGCCGAGGAACGGGCGGCCGCCAGCACATTACGGGCCCGCGGGTGCTCGGCCGGCAGGATGTGCACGCCGACGGCCCGGCGCAGCTTCTCGTCGACCGCGCGCCAACTGCTGAATCCGTCCAGACGGGTGACGCACTCTTCGAGACGGTAGCGTCTGGCGAGCTTGTGGCCGCTGTGCAACTCGGGAGGCGCGGCCTTCTTCCCGGGGCCCTCGGCCCCGTCGCTCCCCTGCGCCTCGTCGTTGTCCGTGTCCCGCTCCGGGTTCTGGGCCACCCCGTCGGCCGTGGACTGGTCCGCCTTGGCGGTCAGCGGCTCGTCGCCGCTGTTGTCTGCCACGTCGACGGCAGCCGTGCTCCGTTCCGCCACCGTCGTTCCCTGCCTCCCCATCCGTTGCACGCTGTCCGACGCCGAAACCAATTGTGCCCACAGTCTGCCGCTATGCACGACACACGGGGGCGCGTGATGGTTGTGCGCGTACCCCCGCTTCAGCGTCCCAGACGCCCGCGCACCATGCCCGTGAGGGAGTTGATTTCCTCGATGCGCATGCGGCGGGCCGCGACGAAGAAGACACCGAGCAGCAGAACCCCGCCGGCCACGAGCGCGAGGAAGGAGCCGACGACGCCCTGGCCGAGGGAGTGGCCGATGCCGTAGCAGGCCGCACCGCTGAGCGCGGCGGCCGGTACGGAGGCGATGCACAGCCGCGCGTACGTCCGCAGGACACGGGCCCCGTCCAGGTCGCCGCCGAGCCGGTTGCGCAGTCGCTTCCAGGCGACGCCCACGCCGATCGCGTACGCGAGGCCGTAGGAGGCGGCCATGCCGGCCACGGCCCAGCGGGCGGGCAGCAGGAAGTAACAGGCGGCCGAGGCGCCCGCGTTGACCGCGGCCACGATGACCGTGTTGTAGAAGGGAGTACGGGTGTCCTCGTAGGCGTAGAAGGCGCGCAGGACGACGTACTGCACGGAGTAGGGGATCAGGCCGAGGCCGAAGGCCATCAGCATGTAGCCCATGTTGGTGGCTTCACCGGTGCCCGAGGAGCCGAAGATCAACGTGCACATCGGGATGCCGAGGGCCAGGAAGCCGAACGCGACGGGCACGATCGCCACGGCCGTCGTCCGCAGCCCCTGGGAGATGTCGTCGCGGACGGCGCCCGCGTCGTTCTCGGCGGCCGAGCGCGAGATCCGCGGCAGCAGGGCAGCCATCAGCGAGACGGTGATGATGGCCTGCGGCAGGCCCCAGATCAGCTGGGCGTTGGCGTAGGCGGCGAAACCGGTGCCGTCGACGGGCGAGTTCTTGCCGGCCGCAGTGGACAGTTGGGAGACGACTAGCGCGCCCGCCTGGTTGGCGAGGACGAACAGGATGGTCCACTTGGCGAGCGTGGCTGCCTTCCCGAGGCCGTGGCCGCGCCAGTCGAACCGCAGCCGCAGCCGGAAACCGGTCTCCCGCAGGTACGGGATCATCGCCAGGGCCTGGACGACCAGGCCGAGCACCACACCGATGCCGAGCAGACGCTCGCCCTCCGGCGGAATGTTGGTGACCTTCATTCCGGAGTTCGCCGCGGTGCCGTACACCCAGATGAACATGCCGAGCGTCACGATGATGACGATGTTGTTGAGGACCGGGGTCCACATCATCGCGCCGAACTTGCCGCGTGCGTTGAGGATCTGACCCATCACCACGTGGATGCCCATGAAGAAGATCGAGGGCAGGAAGTAGCGGACGAAGGTGACGCCGACCTCGTTGGCGGCCGGGTCGCTCGCCACCGAGTCCGACAGCAGGCGGATCAGGATCGGAGCGGCGACGACCGCGAGCACGGTGAGTGCGCCGAGCGCCACCATCACCAGGGTCAGCAGACGGTTGGCATAGGACTCGCCGCCGTCCTCGTCCTCCTTCATGGCGCGCACGAGCTGCGGCACGAACACGGAGTTGAGGCCGCCGCCGACGGTCAGGATGTAGATCATCGTCGGCAGCTGGTAGGCGACCTGGAAGGTGTCGCCGAGCAGGCCGACGCCCAGCGCGGACACGATCAGCGCGGAGCGGATGAATCCGGTGAGGCGGGAGACCATGGTGCCCGCCGCCATCACGGCGCTCGACTTCAGCAGACCGGAGGCGCGCCCGCCCTTCTTCGCGGCGGGTGCGGCGGCGGGCTCGGGCGCCGGGGCCGCAGCGGGGGTGGACGCGGCGGGCGCGGCGGGAGCGGCATCCGTCGGCGCGGGCGTGCCGGCCGCGGGCGGCGCCGTCTGGTACTGCGTCTGTTGATACTGCGTCTGCTGGTACTGCGCCGCCTGGTGGGGATCCGCGGGGGACTGGGCCCCCTGGTACTGGCTCTGCTGGTACTGGGTCCCTTGGTACTGGTTCCCCTGGTACGGGCCCGCCGGGTACTGCGCGCCGGGGTTCGGGGGGCCGGGGTTCAGGTTCCCGGGGTGCGGGGCCGCCGGGTACTGCCCCACCGGGGCCTGCCCGCCGCCCGCGCCGGGCCCGGCCGAAGAACCGATGGGCGGCTGTCCGCCGCCCTGCTGCTGGTCCCTGAAGAGGTGGGCGAAGGCGTCCGGCTCGTGGTGCTCCTCGCCGGAGTGGGTGACGAGGTCGTCCACGCCCACGTACTGGGTCGTACGCGGGTCGTCGCCGTACGGCAGGTGCTGGGTGGGCCCGGCCGGCTCGGGCGGCGGGGTCTGGGCCCACACACGAGGGTCGGGGGCGTAGGGCGACTGGTCCGGCGGGCCGTACAGCGGCTGCTGCGGATAGGTCCCCGGGGGCGGCGGGGGGTGTGCGGCCCGGTCGTAGAGCGCCTCGCCGACCGGGTCCTGGGCGGCGAGGTCCTGCGCGCGGTAGGGGTCCTGCTCGTAGGCGTCCTGGAGATACATGTCCGCCGCGTGCTGCGGCGGCGCCTGGCCGGGCTCGGGCGGCGGTTCGGGGTAGCCCGAGCCGGCCGCGCCCTGGCCGCGGTCACCGTCGTACGGCGCGTTCATGGTTACCCCACCTCATCGTCCCCGGGCCGACCGGCCACGACATCGCTCAACGGTCCACTCTCTCACCCGTCGCGGACGGGTCGACGCTTTCCGATGCGGTGTCCGGCGTCGGGTCACTCGGCTGCTCCGGCTCGGATGCCCCGGATCGGGTCTCGGACTCCTTCTGGAGACGACGCTCCGCGGGGCCCTCGGGGTTCTCCGGCCCTTCGGGGCTGGCCGACCCCTCGGCGTCGTCCTCCCCCGCGGTGTCCGGGCCGTCCTCCTCGGCCTGCCGGGCGGCGGCGCGCTTGCGGTGCGTGTACATCCGGAAGCCGGCGAGGACGAGGAGCAGCACGCCGCCGCCGATGACCAGCATCACGGTGGGCGTGACCTCGGTGACCTTCACGTCGAAACTGACCGGGGCGCCGTACTCCTGGCCGTCCTCCGTGTACAGCTGGGCGATGACGGTCACCCGGCCGTTGGCATTGGCCGAGGTGGTGAACTTCACGGACTGGCTGTGCCCGCCGGAGACGTCGACGGGCTGTTCCGCGTAGGCCTTGCCGCCGACGCTGAGGCGGGTCGGCATGGTCGAGGTGAGCCGCAGCACCAGGTGGTCGACGCCCTGCACCAGGTTGTTCTGCACGGTGACCGGGATGGTGGCGCTGCGGCCGGAGAGCTTCGTCTCCGACTTGTCGATCAGTTTGACCTGGTCGGTCAGGTGGTTGAGCCAGCCCTCGACGCCCTGCCGGAAGCCGTCCGCCGAGCGGGCCTTGCCCCGCCAGGACGTGGCCATCTCGCGGTTTATGGCCCGCCCGAAGGGGGTCACCACGCGGGACTCGTCGGAGAGGACCACCTGGAAGTTGTCGAGCTTGTCCTGCGTCCGCGCGATCTGCTCGAAGACCGTCCGCGGCAGTTCCTTCTTGCGCAGCGAGGAGGGATACCCAGACCTCGAAGGGATCTTCGTGGTGGCGGCGGGGTCGGGCTTGGCCTTGGCGGCGGCGGTGAGGTCCTGCGACTGGGACCAGTTCCCGCCCTCCAGCGCCGTGATCGCCTGGGCCATCGCCCGGGCCTGGCTCGCGGTCGGCATGCGCTGCGGGGCGACGACGATGCTGCGCTGCTGGTTGGTCTGGGTGTTGAGCGCGAGGCTCTGCGCGAGGAACTTCTGCACGGCGACGGTGGTCGGGCCCGCCGCCGTCAGGTCGCCCTCGAACGCCGTGGACAGCCGTGTGTCGGCCACGACGGCCGTGGTGCCGCCGCCGACCGGACGGGCCGCGGAGGGCGTGTAGGGCAGCCCGCCGGTCTCCTGGAGGCTGTCGCTGCGGGCGATCACCTTGTCCGCGCCCGCGGAGGTGGCCACCTTGATGATCGACGGGTCCACGGCGCCTTCCACCGGCCAGGCGAAGTCGGTGCTCGGAGTGATGTGGAGCACCGTCTGGACCGTGGTGGCGGCGACGTCCGTGGCGTCCTTGAGGTGGCTGAGCGAGCCCGTGACGCTGGTGCCGTTGTGAGCGAGGGAGGCGAGGTCCGGGTCGGCGAAGGGCAGGGCGACGACCTGCTTGCCGGCCACGGCCTTCTGCAGGTCCGCGAGGAACTGCTTGGCCAGCGCCTGGTGCGTGCCGGCCGTCGTAGTGTCGCCCTCGCCCCGGATCTGGTAGTTGCGGGTCATCGCGTCCACCGTGGCCAGCAGGTCCGGGTCGATCACCCAGGTGACGTCGAGTCCCGTGCCGAGCGCCAGCATCTGGGACAGCCGGCCGCCGGGGGCGATCTCCTTGGCGAGATCGTCATTGAGGAAGACCGGCGTCTGGTGTTCACCGGGACCGGTCTGCGCCGTCATGCGGACGGTGGAGATCAGCGGCCACAGGAACGTCGTCTTGGTGCGGGTGCCGGCCTCCGCCGGCTGCCAGGGCAGGAAGGTCCGCCGCACGCCCAGCACCTGCTCCCAGGGCTGGGCGGAGGTCTGGCCCGAGAGCGAGACGTCGAATTCGTAGACGCCGTCCTGGCCGAGGTCGAGCTGGTCGACCGGTACGGAGATGGTGAAGTGCTCGGAGACCCCCGGAGAGAGCTTGGCGAAGGTCTCCACGTACTTGCCGCCCACCTCGGCGGTGAAGAGGCCCTGGGTGTCGGAGGACCGCCGGGCGGTGCTGTCGACGGCCGAGCGGGTGGTCAGCAGCGGGCCCACCCGGACTCCCACATGGGCATCGGTGACCGCCTGCCTGCCCTTGTTGGTCACCGTGCCCGACACGGTCAGCGTGTCCCCTTCGGTGGGGGCGCTGGGGGTGAGGGAGTCCACAGAGACGGATACGGTGCCGGAGCCGGCGGCCTGTGCCGGCGCCGCCGTGGGCAGCAGGTACGCACCCGCCAGCAGAGGCACACCGGCGAGCAGCGCCCCGGTGCGCCGCAGCCACCGGCGGGCAGGTGAGGGAGTCGTCCCCTGGAAGTCTGCCGCCTCGGCCACGCGCTCGCCCGTCCCTCGTCGTCGTCAGTGGTCGTCCCAATGTGCGTCCACGCATGGTAACGATGCCCGCTGAGGGGAAGTGCCGCGGTCCGCCTCACAAGATCGGCGACGGGGGCGGTCCGTCCGGCATGCTCGGTATCGGTCGGAAAGCGCGAGTGCACCGTGATGGCAGCGCTTGCACGGGTACGGACGGAGATGTTCGCGTGTGCTTAATGGAGGCGCTTCCGGTGGTCAGGGCCACGTACCCTCTTCTGTTGTGCCGAACGCCAACGAAGACTCTCCCACTGCCCTGAGCCAGGTGCAGCAGCGCGCGGTGAGCGAACTGCTGCGGGTGGCCCCCGTCGCCGACGATCTCGCCCGCCGTTTCCAGGAGGCCGGGTTCTCGCTCGCCCTGGTCGGCGGCTCGGTGCGGGACGCGCTGCTCGGCCGGCTGGGCAACGATCTGGACTTCACCACCGACGCCCGTCCCGAGGACGTACTCAAGATCGTGCGGCGCTGGGCGGACGCCGTCTGGGAGGTCGGGATCGCCTTCGGCACGGTCGGTGCGCAGAAGGACGGCTATCAGATCGAGGTGACCACCTACCGGTCGGAGGCGTACGACCGCACCTCACGCAAGCCGGAGGTGTCCTACGGCGACTCCATCGAGGCGGATCTCGTCCGGCGTGACTTCACGGTCAACGCGATGGCCGTGGCCCTGCCGGAGAAGGAGTTCATCGACCCGCACGGCGGACTCGCGGATCTCGCGGCCCGTGTGCTGCGCACGCCGGGTACTCCCGAGGAGTCCTTCTCCGACGATCCGCTGCGGATGATGCGGGCCGCCCGCTTCGCCGCCCAACTCGACTTCGAGGTGGCCCCCGAGGTCGTCAGGGCCATGAAGGAGATGTCCGGCCGTATCGAGATCGTCTCGGCCGAGCGGGTCCGGGACGAACTGAACAAGCTGATCCTGTCCCCGCACCCGCGCAAGGGCCTGTCGCTGCTGGTCGACACCCGCCTTGCCGGCCATGTGCTGCCCGAATTGCCGGCTCTTCGTCTGGAGCGCGACGAGCACCATCGGCACAAGGACGTCTACGACCACACGCTGATCGTCCTGGAGCAGGCGATGGCGCTGGAGGAGGACGGGGCCGACCTGACCCTCCGGCTGGCCGCGCTGCTCCACGACATCGGCAAGCCCCGCACCCGTCGGTTCGAGAAGGATGGCCGGGTCTCGTTCCATCACCACGAGATGGTCGGGGCGAAGATGACCAAGAAGCGGATGACGGCGCTGAAGTACTCCAACGACCTGGTGAAGGACGTCTCCCGTCTGGTCGAGCTGCATCTGCGCTTCCATGGCTATGGCACCGGGGAGTGGACCGACTCGGCCGTCCGCCGCTATGTGCGCGACGCGGGGCCCCTGCTCGATCGTCTGCACAAGCTGACCCGTTCCGACTGCACCACCCGTAACAAGCGGAAGGCGGTGGCGCTCTCCAGGGCGTACGACGGTCTGGAGGAGCGCATCGCGCAGCTTCAGGAGCAGGAACAGCTCGATGCGATCCGGCCGGACCTGGATGGCAACCAGATCATGGAGATCCTGGGGGTCGCACCCGGACCGGTCGTCGGCAAGGCCTACAAGCACCTGCTGGAGCTTCGGCTGGAGAACGGCCCGATGGAGTACGACGCGGCCGTGGCGGCACTCAAGGAGTGGTGGGCCGAGCAAGACTGAGGCCATGGAACGAGGTCATGTTTCACGTGAAACATGACCGGGCCTGCAACCGCCGAGGGGCGATGTTTCACGTGAAACATCGCCCCTCGGTCGTCGGATCGCCCGCGCTGTTACTTGGTCTCCTTCAGACAGAGCACCACGTCATGGCCGCCGCCCGACTGCACGTAGAAGATCGTGGACTCCTTGACGGACTCGCACTTGTTCTCGTCGCTGGTTCCGTCGAACTTCTCGACGACCTGGTACTGGGAGTCGCTGGAGGAGCAGTCGACCTCATTGAGGTCGGGGCTGGTGTACGACCCCTTGTTGTGCATGCAGGCGCCCACCGAGGTGGTCTCCGCGTCGTCGCGGCTGAAGAACCAGCCGGCGCCGAACTTCAACGCGATCACGACGACGGCGACGACGATGCCGCCGATGACGCGTATCGCCTTCTTGCCGATCCTTTGGCGCCCAGCGGGCTGCGGCGGAGGAACGGGGGCACCCTGCGTGGGGAACGGGGCGTAAGGCTGCTGCGGAGGGTATGGAGCCTCGCCCTGCTGCGGGTGGCCGCCCTGGGGCGGGTGAGGAGCCTGACCCTGAGGCGGGTAGGGAGCCTGGCCCTGGGGCGGCGGTGGAGTTGACACGGGGTCCCCCTGGAACGTTTGTGCGCGTTGCGCGAAATAAGACTCACGTAAGTTAGCGGCTGCCACTGACACCCCCCTCATCCAGGGGGACTCTGTGTCATTGATGTGACACTCTCCGGCGCTCAAAGCGGCCCATAGTCACCGCAACCGCCGCGTAGACAAGGGCGACCACGACCACCAACGCGATCGACCGGCCGTCCGGCGGGAGCATCAGGGCGGCCACCCCCGCGGCACCCACGAAGGCGACGTTGAACAGGACGTCGTACACGGAGAAGATCCGTCCCCGGAAACCGTCGTCCACGGACGACTGGACGATCGTGTCCGTGGCGATCTTCGCGCCCTGGGTGGTCAGCCCCAGCGTGAACGCCGCCACCAGCATGGGCGCCGTGGCGAACGGCAGACCGAGAGCGGGCTCAAGGACTGCGGCGCTCCCGGCGCACACGACGATCCAGCGGCCCGGTCCGATGCGTCCCACCACCCCGGGTGTCACCACGGCCGCGGCGAAGAAGCCGGCGCCGGACACCCCGACCGCGAGCCCCAGCAGCCGGAGTCCGTCGTCGGGGGTGGCGGCGAGGGAGTACCGGCACAGCATCAGCACCAGGACCAGCAGCGCGCCGTAGCAGAAGCGCATCAGCATCATCGAGGACAGCGCCCACACCGCCTCCCGGCGCCGGGGCTCGGCGAGGTGTCGCACGGCCGCCGGCAGGTCCCGCGCGGTGTCCGCGAGGGCCTTGCCGAGGTGCGGTTGCAGCGATCCCCGGTCGGGGCCGAGCAGTTCGGGTGCCATGGTGAGGGACACGAGGGCCGAGCACAGATAGAGCGTGGCGCCCAGCAGCACCACCGCGGCGTCGGAGTCCGACACCAGCAGCCGTACCGCGAAGGCGAGACCGCCGCCCGCGGTGGCGGCGAGCGTTCCGGCGGTCGGCGACAGGGAGTTGGCCATCACCAACCGCTCGGCGTCCACCACGCGGGGCAGCGACGCGGACAGGCCGGCCAGGACGAAGCGGTTGACGGCGGTGACGCACAGCGCGGAGACGTAGAACAGCCAGTCCGGAACCTGGCTGACCATCAGAACGGCGGTGGCCGCCGCGAGGACGGCACGCAGCAGATTGCCGTGGACGAAGACCTGGCGGCGCCGCCAGCGGTCCAGCAGGACGCCCGCGAACGGGCCGACCAGGGAGTAAGGGAGCAGGAGCACGGCCATCGCGGAGGCGATCGCGGCGGGCGAGGTCTGCTTCTCCGGGGAGAAGACGACGTAGGTGGCGAGCGCGACCTGGTAGACGCCGTCGGCGCCCTGGGAGAGCAGGCGCACGGACAGCAGGCGGCGGAAGTTCCGCAGGCGCAGCAGGACGCGCAGGTCACGGACGACGGGCATGGGGCACAGCCTCACACACGGCAGGGTCCCCGGGTCAGGCGACCCGGGGACCCCTCACAGCCCTGGCAGGAGCGATTTCGGCGTGGTCTAGCGCTCGACGTCGCCGCGGATGAACTTCTCCACGTTCTCGCGGGCCTCGTCGTCGAAGTACTGGACCGGCGGGGACTTCATGAAGTAGGAGGACGCCGAGAGGATCGGGCCGCCGATGCCGCGGTCCTTGGCGATCTTCGCGGCACGCAGGGCGTCGATGATGACACCGGCGGAGTTCGGGGAGTCCCAGACCTCCAGCTTGTATTCGAGGTTCAGCGGGACGTCGCCGAAGGCGCGGCCCTCCAGGCGGACGTAGGCCCACTTGCGGTCGTCGAGCCAGGCGACGTAGTCGGACGGGCCGATGTGCACGTTCTTCTCGCCGAGGTCCCGGTCGGGGATCTGCGAGGTGACGGCCTGCGTCTTGGAGATCTTCTTGGACTCCAGACGCTCGCGCTCCAGCATGTTCTTGAAGTCCATGTTGCCGCCGACGTTCAGTTGCATCGTGCGGTCGAGGATGACGCCGCGGTCCTCGAACAGCTTCGCCATGACGCGGTGCGTGATGGTCGCGCCGACCTGGGACTTGATGTCGTCACCGACGATCGGGACGCCCGCCTCGGTGAACTTGTCCGCCCATTCCTTGGTGCCGGCGATGAAGACCGGGAGGGCGTTGACGAAGGCGACCTTGGCCTCGATGGCGCACTGGGCGTAGAACTTCGCCGCGTCCTCGGAGCCGACGGGCAGGTAGCAGACGAGGACGTCGACCTGCTGGTCCTTGAGGACCTGGACGATGTCGACGGGCTCGGCGTCGGACTCCTCGATGGTGGCCCGGTAGTACTTGCCGAGGCCGTCGAGGGTGTGGCCGCGCTGCACGGTGACACCGGTGGTGGGCACGTCGCAGATCTTGATGGTGTTGTTCTCGGAGGCGCCGATGGCGTCCGCGAGGTCGAGGCCGACCTTCTTGGCGTCGACGTCGAAGGCGGCGACGAACTCGATGTCACGCACGTGGTAGTCACCGAACTGCACATGCATCAGTCCGGGGACCTTGGACGCCGGGTCGGCGTCCTTGTAGTACTCGACTCCCTGCACCAGCGACGCGGCGCAGTTGCCCACGCCGACGATGGCTACGCGAACCGAACCCATTCCGGTTGCTCCCTGTGTGTACGAGTGAGGCCCTGAGCGGGCTTCACGTGGCGGTGTCGTCGGGCGTATCCGTCCCGGGGGTGTCCCCGGGACGGGGCAGGCCGCCCGTCGCTCCAGATGTGGTGTTCCGCTGAGCGGACCCTCCGGAGGCGGAACCCTTCAGGTCCCGTCCGGCCCGCTCGCTCTCGATGAGCTCGTTCAGCCAGCGCACTTCGCGCTCCACGGACTCCATCCCGTGGCGCTGGAGCTCAAGCGTGTAGTCGTCGAGGCGCTCCCGGGTGCGGGCCAGCGAGGCGCGCATCTTCTCCAGGCGCTCCTCCAGCCGGCTGCGGCGCCCCTCCAGGACGCGCATGCGCACGTCCCGTGACGTCTGTCCGAAAAAGGCGAAGCGGGCAGCGAAGTGCTCGTCCTCGTACGCGTCCGGACCTGTCTGCGAGAGCAGTTCCTCGAAGTGTTCCTTGCCCTCCGCCGTCAGCCGGTAGACGATCTTGGCGCGCCGGCCCGCGAGGGGTGCGGCGAGGGCGTCCTCATGGGTGCTCCCCGGCTCCTCGGTCAACCAGCCGTTGGCGACCAACGTCTTCAGGCAGGGATAGAGCGTCCCGTAGCTGAACGCTCGGAACACCCCCAGTGACGTATTGAGTCGTTTGCGCAGCTCATAGCCGTGCATGGGAGATTCGCGGAGCAGGCCGAGCACGGCGAACTCAAGGATGCCGGAGCGTCGGCTCATCGTCGCCTCCTCTCGTCCGTCTCACACGCTTATCTCGCTCTGATGTATCGACTCGATACATCACGACGATAGAACGGCGCCCCGGATGGAACAAGAGGGATGACGGTGAACGGGATCACATCACCGATTCGTAGGAAGCAACTTGCCTGATTTGGGGTGAACTTCAGCGCTAGGCGGGTTTTGACGGTGCGTAGTCTGTGCGGCATGTACGCCACCGGGAACCACGTGACGCCTGGGGGCGTCCTCGTCCCTGGTGCAGTACGGGTGAGTGCGGGAACGACCGCATCCGTACTTCGGGGGGACCGGAAACCAGCCGCCGTTTCCAGGCGCGCAAGGGTGCGCCTGCCCGAGGAGTAATCGTTCGATGAGCGAGCACCGTCGCAAACCGCCGCCGCCGCAGGGAGGCGGACGTGCCGCGGCCCGACGCGGCCAGTCCGGCTCGTCATCCGGCCGCCGCGCGGCACCGCGAGGCGCCACCGGGTCTCCTTCCGACTCCTATGGGTCCAGTTCCTATGGGTCGGGCTCCCAGGACCCCGGAGGCCAGGAGCGCCCCTACGGCGGGCGGGCCGAGGCCCGCCGGGCTGCCCAGAGAAGCGGAGGCGGCCGACGCAGAGCGGCCGAGAACACGGGCCCGGGCAGCCGGCGCGACGGCCCTGTCGGACGCGGCAGGGGCCGGGCGACCACACCCGCCAAGAAGCGGTTCATCGACTACCCCAGGGCGGGGAAGTACGGATGGCAGCGCTGGGTGCCCTCCTGGAAACTCGTCTCCGGGCTGTGCATCGGCTTTCTCGGCAGCCTGGTGGCCATGGTCGGCGTCGGCTACGCCATGGTCGGCATCCCCAACGAGAACGTCGCGGCCAAGTCGCAGAACAACGTCTACTACTGGGCCGACGGCACCCAGATGGTCGCCACGGGCTCGGGTGCCAACCGGCAGAACGTCACCATCGCCCAGATCCCCGAGGCCATGCAGTGGGCCGTGATCTCGGCGGAGAACAAGAGCTTCTACAAGGACTCGGGCCTGGACTACATGGGCATCGCGCGCGCCCTGGTCAACATGGCCCAGGGCGCCAATACGCAGGGTGGTTCGACCATCACCCAGCAGTACGTGAAGAACACCTACCTGACCCAGGACCAGACGGTCACCCGTAAGTTCAAGGAGATGTTCATCTCCATCAAGGTGGGCACGAAGCTGACCAAGCCGCAGATCCTCCAGGGCTACCTGAACACGTCGTACTACGGCCGGGGCGCCTACGGCATCCAGGCCGCCGCGCAGACCTACTACGGCAAGGACGCGGTCGATCTCAAGCCGAGCGAGTGCGCCTTCCTCGCCGCACTGCTCAAGGGCCCCACGTACTTCGACCCGGCGGGCAACGAGAGCATCGACAAGACGGCGACGGCCGAGGCCAACCTCAAGCGTTCCCAGGACCGCTGGGGCTGGATCCTCGACGAGATGCACAAGGACCAGCGCATCACCGACGCCCAGTACCAAGAGGCGATCAAGAAGTACCCGATGCCCCAGGACCGCAAGGCGACCAAGGGCATGACGGGCCAGATCAGCTACCTGGCCGACACTGCGAAGAAGTACGTCCTGAACCACTCCGACATCACGGAGGCACAGTTCGACCAGGGCGGCTACCAGATCCACACGACCTTCCGGAAGGACAAGGTCGAGGCCCTCAGCAAGGCCGTCAAGAGGATCGAGAAGGAGAAGATCGACCCGAAGAACCGCGAGGAGGACAAGCACGTCCAGTTCGGCGCCGCGTCGGTGGTGCCCAACGACGGCGCGATCGTCGCACTCTACGGCGGCGCGGGCTACGAGAACGGCCACTTCACCAACAACGCCGACACCTCGGGTGTCCCCGTCGGTTCGACGTGGAAGCCGTTCGTGCTGGCCGCCGCCATGGAATACGGCACCTATAAGACCGACGGCGCGGGCCTGTCACCGCTGAGCAAGTACAACGGCAACGACAAGCTCAAGGTCAAGCGGCCGGACGGCAGCTACTTCCTGGACAAGGACAACCAGGTCTTCCTCCAGAAGAACGAGAGCGAAAAGGCCTGGGGCTACATCTCCCTGCGCAAGGCGATGGAGCAGTCCGTCAACACGCCGTTCGTGCAGCTGGGCGTCGACGTGGGGATGACGAAGGTGCGGGACGTCGCCAAGGCGACCGGCATTCTGCAGGACAGCATGGCGCCGGACCTCAACCCGTCCTTCGCCATCGGTACCTCGACCCCCAGCGCGATCCGCATGGCCGACGCCTACGCGACGTTCGCCGCCTCCGGAAAGCAGACGGACCCCTACTCGGTGACCGAGGTCAAGAAGGACGGCCAGGAGCTGGAGGGCTTCACCAAGCCGAAGCCCTCGCAGGCGATGCCGGCCAAGGTCGCGGACAACATCACGGACGTCCTGGAGAACGTCATCCAGAACGGTACGGGTTACAACGCCAAGGCCCTCGGCCGCGCGGCGGCGGGCAAGACCGGTACCACCGACAAGAACAAGTCGGCGTGGTTCGTCGGCTACACCCAGCAGCTGTCGACCGCGGTCGCGATGTTCCGTGAGAACCCGAAGGACCACAAGCTGCTGTCCATGAACGGCACGGCGGGTGTGGACTCCATCCACGGTGGTGACATCCCGACGCTGGTGTGGACCGAGTACATGAAGGCGGCGCTGAAGGGGAAGAACGACCCCGGCTTCCCGGACGCCGAGAAGATCGGTGAGATCCAGGACGAGGAAGGCGCCCCCTCGCCGACCCCGACGCCCAGTCCGACGCCGAGCGAGACCCTGAGCGATTCGCCCAGCCCGACGCCGAGCGAGACGCTCGAAGAGCCCTCGCCGTCGCCCACCGAGTCCTGCCGGTTCAACTGGAACTGCCCGACGGACGGAGGCACCGACACCGGCGGTGGCACCGACGGAGGCGTGACCTCGTCGCCATCGGCCACGGAATCGGACGGAACGGGCAACAGCAGAGGCAACGGCAACGGCAACGGCAGCGGAGGCATCTTCGCCGGACCGACAAGCTAGAGCCGGAGCCTGACCGGTTGGCGGTCATATCGCCCGCCAAGGGTGTTTCACGTGAAACATGGGCCGCCGCACCCGCGAGGTGCGGCGGCCCTCGGCATGTTCCTGGGCGCGTACGGCAGGATGTGCCCCATGCCCAGTGCAGAAACGACGCCCACACGCGTGCACGAGCCGGAGCCGGTGCGGCCGACCAGGCAGGACGAGGTCGCCGCGGCCGGCAGTGAGCTGATCGGCGGCCCCATCGGACGGCGTGCCCTGCTCGGCACGTCCTGGTGGACCCCCGTACGGGTGGTCGCGCTGGTGGCGATCGGCATGTTCGCCCTCGGTCTGGTCCAGAAGGCGCCCTGCTACAACGGCGCCTGGTTCTTCGGTGCCAGTTCCCAGTACACGCATGCGTGCTACTCGGACATTCCGCACCTCTACCAGGGGCGCGGCTTCGCCGACGGGCTCGTGCCCTACTTCGACAAGCTCCCGGGCGACATGGACTACCTGGAGTACCCGGTGCTCACCGGTGTGTTCATGGAGGTGGCCTCCTGGCTCACGCCCGGCAGCGGCAGCATCCAGCACCAGGAGCAGTGGTACTGGTTCGTCAACGCCGGGATGCTGATGGTGTGCGCGGCCGTCATCGCCGTCTGTGTGAGCCGCACCCACGCCCGGCGCCCCTGGGACGGGCTGCTGGTCGCCCTGGCACCCGCCTTCGCGCTGACCGCCACCATCAACTGGGACCTGCTGGCGGTCGCTCTGACGGCCGCGGCGATGCTGATGTGGTCCCGGGGCCGCTCCCTCGCCTTCGGCGTCCTCCTGGGGCTCGCCACGGCCGCGAAGCTCTATCCCGTGCTGCTGCTCGGCCCGCTGTTCCTGCTGTGCTGGCGCGCGGGCAAATGGCGGGACTTCGGCAAGGCCCTGGGCGGCGCGGCGGTCGCCTGGCTCGTCGTGAACCTGCCGGTGATGCTCTTCGCTTTCGAGGGCTGGTCGAAGTTCTACACGTTCAGCCAGGAACGGGGCGTGGACTTCGGCTCCTTCTGGCTGATCTGGGCCCAGAACTCGACCCACCCGCCCACCACCGAGACGGTCAACACGCTGGCCATGGTGCTGATGCTGCTGTGCTGCGGCGGCATCGCGGCGCTCACCTTCGTCGCCCCGCGCCGGCCCCGTTTCGCGCAGTCCGCCTTTCTGATCGTGGCCGCGTTCATCCTCACCAACAAGGTCTACTCGCCGCAGTACGTCCTGTGGCTGGTGCCGCTCGCCGTGCTGGCCCGGCCCAAGTGGCGGGACTTCCTGATCTGGCAGGTCTGCGAGGTGGCGTACTTCCTGGGGATCTGGATGTACCTCGCCTACACGACCAGCGGAGACGCCCACAAGGGCCTGCCCACCCAGGGGTACCACTGGGCGATCGCGGTGCATCTGCTGGGCACGTTGTTCCTGTGCGTCATGGTCGTGCGGGACATCCTCATGCCGGAGCGGGACGTGGTGCGCCGGGCCGGTGACGACGACCCCTCGGGCGGGGTGCTCGACGGGGCGGAGGACGTGTTCGTCCTCGGCGGCGCGGCCCGCCCGCCGAGGCACGCCGGCCACTTCGGCGCGCCGCAGGTGGAGTGGGGAAGCCAGGAGCCGCCGGCCTCGGCGGACCGTTCGCTCTGAGCGAACCTCGTCCCTGGGCCGACGGGCCACAGGACGGCAGCGGGGCGTGACAAGGGCCGTACACGGAAGTCGTGGCTTCCGTGTACGGCCCTTCGGCTCTCCGGGGTCGGCGCGGAGGCCGGCTCAGCGGTCCATCAGCCGGTCGAACTGCGTGGTGGTGTGCCGCAGATGGGCCACCAGTTCCTCGCCGACGTGCGGCTCGGGTGCGTCCGACGGCACGAACAGGATCGACACCTGCATGTGCGGCGGCTCGGCGAACCAGCGCTGCTTGCCGCCCCACACGAACGGGGAGAGGTTCCGGTTGACGGTGGCGAGGCCGGCCCGTGCGACGCCCTTGGCGCGCGGCATGACACCGTGCAGCGCCTTGGGGGCCTCCAGGCCCACCCCGTGCGACGTACCGCCCGCCACGACCACCAGGAAGCCGTCGGAGGCCGCCTTCTGCTGGCGGTAGCCGAAGCGCTCGCCCTTGGCCACGCGCGTCACGTCCAGGACCGCGCCGCGGTACTCGGTGGCCTCGTGGTCGCCCAGCCACAGCCGGGTGCCGATGCGGGCACGGAAACGGGTCTGCGGGAACTGCTGCTGCAGCCGGGCCAGTTCCTCGGCCTTCAGATGGCTGACGAACATCGTGTGCAGGGGCAGCCGCGCCGCGCGCAGCCGGTCCATCCAGCCGATGACCTCCTCGACGGCGTCCGAGCCGTCGGTGCGGTCCAGCGGCAGATGGATGGCGAAGCCCTCCAGCCGGACGTTCTCTATGGCGGCGTGCAGCTGCGGCAGCTCCTGCTCGGTGATCCCGTGCCGCTTCATCGAGGACATCACCTCGATGACCACACGGGCGCCCACGAGGCCGTACACGCCGTCCACCGACGACACCGAGCGGATGACCCGGTCGGGCAGCGGCACGGGCTCCTCGCCGCGCCGATAGGGCGTCAGCACCAGCAGGTCACCGCCGAACCAGTCCTTGATCCGTGCGGCCTCGTACGTCGTGCCCACGGCGAGGACGTCGGAGCCCAGCCGTGTGGCCTCCTCCGCCAGACGCTCGTGCCCGAAGCCGTAGCCGTTGCCCTTGCAGACCGGGACGAGACCCGGGAACTGCTCCTGCACGTGCTTGTGATGCGCCCGCCAGCGCGCGGTGTCGACGTAGAGCGTGAGCGCCATGGCCGGACCTGGAACCTTTCTCGTGGCTGCGGTGTATCAGAGGTATGAGAGCTATCGACGGTATCGAAGCCCCCGGCGCGCGGTCAGCGGCGCGACATGTAGATGTCCAGCGCCTTGTGGAGCAGCTTGTTCAGCGGGAAGTCCCACTCGCCGAGGTATTCGGCGGCCTGGCCGCCGGTGCCCACCTTGAACTGGATCAGACCGAAGAGATGGTCGGTCTCGTCCAGCGAGTCGGAGATCCCGCGCAGGTCGTAGACGGTCGCGCCGAGCGCGTAGGCGTCGCGCAGCATCCGCCACTGCATCGCGTTCGAGGGCCGGACCTCGCGGCCGATGTTGTCGGAGGCGCCATAGGAGTACCAGACGTGTCCGCCGACGATCAGCATCGTCGCCGCCGACAGGTTCACCCCGTTGTGCCGGGCGAAGTACAGCCGCATGCGGTTGGGGTCCTCGGTGTTGAGGGCGGTCCACATGCGCTGGAAGTACGACAGCGGGCGGGGCCGGAAGTGGTCGCGCACCGCGGTGATCTCGTACAGTCGCTGCCACTCCTCCAGGTCGTGGTAGCCGCCCTGGACGACCTCGACACCGGCCTTCTCGGCCTTCTTGATGTTGCGGCGCCACAGCTGGTTGAAGTTCTTGTGGACCTCTTCCAGGGACCGGTTGGCCAGCGGCACCTGATAGACATAGCGGGGCTGGACGTCACCGAAGCCGGCGCCGCCGTCCTCGCCCTGCTGCCAGCCCATGCGGCGCAGCTTGTCGGCCACCTCGAAGGCGCGGGGTTCGATGAAGTCGGCCTCGATGTCACGCAGACGCTTCACATCCGGGTTCTGGATGCCCTGCTTGATGGAGTTGGCCTCCCAGCGCCGGATGATCACCGGCGGGCCCATCTTCACGGAGAACGCGCCCTGCCGCTTGAGATGGGAGAGCATCGGCTGGATCCAGTCGTCCAGGTTCGGCGCGAACCAGTTGATGACCGGGCCCTCGGGGAGATAGGCGAGATAGCGCTTGATCTTGGGCAACTGCCGGTAGAGGACCAGACCCGCCCCGACCAGCTCGCCCGTCCGTTCGTCGAACCAGCCCAGGTTCTCGGAGCGCCACTCCGCCTTGACGTCGGCCCAGGCCGGGACCTGCATGTGACTCGCCGCCGGCAGGCTCTGGATGTAGGCCAGATGCTGCTCGCGACTGATGGTCCTCAGGGTCAGGCTCATTCGGGGCGCTCCTCGGGCTGGTGTGTCCCCCTGGGTACAGGGGCTCCGGCTCTCGCGCCGAAGCCTACTGCGCCTTCCCGGCGCCCCGACTGGCCGTACGGGACCTTCGCCCCGGCCTGTGGACCGCCGGTGCGTTCCGCGTCGCGTCACATGAAGTTCGGCCGGTGTGTCGGCAGGGTCAGAGGAGTCCGCCGAACAGCCCACCGTGCGCCATGCCGATGAAGAAGCCGATGCCCGCGGCACCGAGACCCAGGATCAGACCGAACCGCTCACGTGTGGTCTCCGAGATCCACTGTCCGAAGGCGCCGGTCAGGATGCCGATCAGGCCGGTCCAGGAGCTGAGCAGGTGCAGACTGTGGAAGAACGACGTGATGAGGGCCGTCAGCCCGAGGAGCAGCGTCACCCCGAGCAGGACGTCCTGGATCGGATGGCGCTTGTCGTCGGTGGCGAAGAGGGATCCGGCGGTGTTGGGTCGCAATGCCTGTGCCATGGGGCACCTCCTGCGGAAGGCGGCGCATCGTAGCGCCTTACACACCCGATGTGTACAGATTGACGGCCCCCGCGACCGGATTTCAACCGGAAGCCGGTGTGCGGGTAGTGTGTACCGTCTGCACCGGTGTCTGCCCGGGTCACGGTGGGGGGAATCCCGGCGGGACCCCCTGATTGTCAGTGGCGGCCGATACCGTTGCGTACGCATCACAACCCTCCTGCCACGGAACGACCGTGGCCGCTGAGTCCAAAGGAGGTGGGTTCCACATGCGTCACTACGAGGTGATGGTCATCCTCGACCCCGATCTTGAGGAGCGTGCTGTCTCCCCGCTGATCGAGAACTTCCTGTCCGTCGTCCGTGACGGCGGCGGCAAGGTCGAGAAGGTCGACACCTGGGGTCGTCGTCGTCTCTCGTACGAGATCAAGAAGAAGCCCGAGGGCATCTACTCGGTCATCGACCTGCAGGCCGAGCCTGCGGTCGTCAAGGAGCTCGACCGCCAGATGAACCTGAACGAGTCGGTCCTCCGGACCAAGGTCCTCCGCCCCGAGACCCACTGAGCCCCGGCTCAGTCGACCTCGGGATTCGAGTAGCAAGCAGCCAGAGCAAACCCGCCGAGAGGTTCCCCATGGCAGGCGAGACCGTCATCACGGTCGTCGGCAATCTTGTCGATGACCCCGAGCTGCGCTTCACCCCGTCCGGTGCGGCGGTCGCGAAGTTCCGCGTCGCGTCCACTCCTCGCACCTTCGACCGTCAGACGAACGAGTGGAAGGACGGCGAAAGCCTCTTCCTGACCTGCTCGGTCTGGCGTCAGGCGGCGGAGAACGTCGCCGAGTCGCTTCAGCGAGGCATGCGCGTCATCGTGCAGGGCCGGCTGAAGCAGCGGTCCTACGAGGACCGTGAGGGCGTCAAGCGCACGGTCTACGAGCTGGACGTCGAGGAAGTCGGCGCCAGTCTCCGCAGCGCCACGGCCAAGGTCACCAAGACCTCCGGTGGCGGCCGCGGCGGCCAGGGTGGTTACGGCGGCGGCGGTGGTGGCGGCCAGGGTGGCGGCGGCTGGGGCGGCGGCCCCGGTGGCGGCCAGCAGGGCGGCGGCGCTCCCGCCGACGACCCGTGGGCGTCCGGCGCTCCCGCCGGTGGCGGCCAGCAGGGCGGTGGCGGCGGCGGCTGGGGCGGAGGCTCCGGCGGCGGAGGCGGCTACTCGGACGAGCCCCCCTTCTAGGTCTTCGGACCAGGGACGGGCCGTACCCACACTTCTTGATCACACAGGAGAAACACCATGGCGAAGCCGCCTGTGCGCAAGCCTAAGAAGAAGGTCTGCGCTTTCTGCAAGGACAAGGTCACGTACGTGGACTACAAGGACACGAACATGCTGCGGAAGTTCATTTCCGACCGCGGCAAGATCCGTGCCCGCCGCGTGACCGGCAACTGCACTCAGCACCAGCGTGATGTCGCCACGGCCGTCAAGAACAGCCGTGAGATGGCGCTGCTGCCCTACACCTCCACCGCGCGCTAAGGGAAGGGTGACCGACTCATGAAGATCATCCTCACTCACGAGGTCTCCGGCCTCGGTGCCGCGGGCGACGTCGTCGAGGTCAAGGACGGTTACGCTCGCAACTACCTGATCCCGCGGAAGTTCGCGATCCGCTGGACCAAGGGCGGCGAGAAGGACGTCGAGCAGATCCGTCGCGCTCGCAAGATCCACGAGATCCAGACCATCGAGCAGGCCAACCAGGTCAAGGCCCAGCTTGAAGGCGTGAAGGTCCGTCTGTCCGTCCGCTCGGGCGACGCGGGCCGTCTCTTCGGTTCCGTCACCCCGGCCGACATCGCTTCCGCGATCAAGGCGTCCGGTGGCCCCGAGGTCGACAAGCGCCGCATCGAGCTGGCCGCCCCGATCAAGACCCTGGGCGCCCACGAGACGTCCGTGCGTCTGCACCCCGAGGTGGCCGCCAAGGTCAGCATCGAGGTCGTCGCGGCCTGATCGCCGCACCCTGCTGGAAGCAGTCACGGAAGGGGCCGCACCCATGACGGGTGCGGCCCCTTCCGCATGGGCCCCTCTGGTCGATCGGTGGCGGGTGATCGCGTTTCACGTGAAACGCGACCACCCGCTGTGTTTCACGTGAAACGGTCAGCGGGTGGCACCCGTGACGATCCAGCGGCCCGAACGGGAACGCAGCCAGAGCGTCAGCATGCGGACCGTCATCATCAGCGTCATGGCGGCCCAGATCGCGGTGAGCCCACCGCCGAGTACGGGAACGAGCAGGGCGACCGGGGTGAACACCGCGAGCGTGAGCACCATCGCCCCGGCGAGATAGGGGCCGTCCCCCGCGCCCATCAGAACGCCGTCCAGAACGAAGACCACCCCGCAGATCGGCTGGGACAGCGCCACCACGAGCAGTGCGGGCAGCGCGGCGTCCCGGACGACCGAGTCACCGGTGAACAGGGGCAGAAAGAGCGGGCGCGCCACGACCACCAGCAGTCCCAGGGCCAGACCGACCGCGATGCCCCACTGCACCATCCGGCGGCAGGCGTCCCGGGCTCCCTGGGGATCGTCCGCGCCCAGATAGCGACCGATGATGGCCTGGCCGGCGATCGCTATGGCGTCGAGAGCGAAGGCCAGCAGGCTCCAGAGCGACAGGACGATCTGGTGGGCGGCGATGTCGGCATCTCCCAGGCGGGCCGCGACGGCCGTGGCGATCATGAGAATCGCCCGCAGCGAGAGCGTACGGACGAGCAAGGGGAGGCCGGCTTGGGCGGAGGCTCTGATGCCGGCGGCATCGGGCCGTAGCGGTGCTCCGTGCTCGCGCGCGCCCCGGATGACCACGACGAGGTAGGCCGCTGCCATCCCGCACTGGGCGATGACCGTGCCCCAGGCGGACCCCGCGATGCCGAGCCCGGCGCCATAGACGAGTCCGGCGTTGAGGGCCGCGTTGGCGATGAAGCCCGCCACGGCGACATAGAGCGGTGTCTTGGTGTCCTGGAGACCGCGCAGCACACCGGTGGCGGCGAGCACGATCAGCATGGCCGGGATACCGAGGGAGGAGATGCGGAGGTAGGTGGTCGCATACGGTGCCGCGGTGGCCGAGGCGCCGAGGAGATCCACGATGGCCGGTGCCAGGGGCACAACGACGGCGATGACGGCGAGTCCCAGCAGCAGTGCAAGCCAGATGCCGTCCACGCCCTGGCGGATGGCGGCCGGGAGGTCGCCCGCGCCGACCCTTCGAGCCACCGCCGCCGTGGTGGCGTAGGCGAGGAAGACGAAGATGCTCACGGCGGTCGTCAGGAGCGCCGAGGCGACGCCGAGGCCGGCGAGCTGGGCCGTGCCCAGATGGCCGACGATCGCGCTGTCCGCCATGACGAACAGGGGCTCGGCGACCAGTGCGCCGAAGGCCGGAACGGCCAGTGCGACGATCTCTCGGTCGTGCTGTCGACGGGTGTCCCCGGGTATGGCGGAAGCCTGTGGCATGGGCGCTAATCTAATCGTCCACAGGTAAGAGATGCAAACCACTTGTGGTCCTTACTTTGAATGTCACGGAGTGTGCTCTCGTGCACGGTTCGAAGCGATCTTGGTCCGACTGGGGAAGTTTTTCTTCTGCACAGCCGGTGGATGGGAAAGTCGCTGGTCAAGGCGGTTTCGGCGAGGGGTGCGCGGGCTTGTTCACAGGGCTGTCCACCGCGTCGTGCACAGGTTTTGCCGAGTTCTCCACAGCATCGGGGCCGTCGTCCACATGGCCTGTGGATAACCAGATTGGCTGACGGTGCCGAGGGGCCTACCGTGGTCCGGCGCCCGCTTGCCTCACCGACCTCGGAACCCTCACAAAACCGACGCGGCAGAACCGGAGTTGGGCGTCCTATTTGTCAGTGCCGTGCCGTAGAAATGAGGGGCACGGCGAGGTCCGCTCGGCGGACGGGAGGAGGTGGCTCGGTGAGCATTTCCGAGCCCTTGGACGACCCGTGGGCCGACAGCGGACCCAGTGATCGTCTGCCCGCCTCCCGCCGCCGCGGTGACGCCGGCCCGAGCCGGGACGAGCAGCACGAACGGGGCCGGGAGAGCGGCGGCTGGGACGGCGGCGGTTCGTCGTTCGAGCGGGTGCCGCCGCAGGACCTCGACGCCGAGCAGTCCGTCCTCGGCGGCATGCTGCTGTCCAAGGACGCCATCGCCGATGTCATCGAAGTCCTCAAGGGCCACGACTTCTACAAGCCCGCGCACGAGACGATCTACCAGGCGATCCTCGACGTCTATGCGAAGGGCGAACCGGCCGACCCCATCACCATCGCCGCGGAACTCACCAAACGCGGCGAGATCAACAAGGTCGGCGGCGCGTCGTATCTGCACACGCTCGTCCAGACCGTGCCGACAGCGGCGAACGCCGAGTACTACGCGGAGATCGTCCATGAGCGGGCGGTCCTGCGCCGGCTGGTCGAGGCGGGCACCCGCATCACCCAAATGGGATACGCGGCCGACGGGGACGTCGACGAGATCGTCAACCGGGCCCAGGCCGAGATCTACGCGGTCACCGAGCAGCGCACCAGCGAGGACTATCTGCCGCTCGGCGACATCATGGAGGGCGCCCTCGACGAGATCGAGGCGATCGGCTCGCGCAGCGGCGAGATGACGGGGGTGCCCACCGGGTTCACGGACTTCGACTCCCTGACGAACGGTCTGCACCCGGGCCAGATGATCGTCATCGCGGCGCGACCCGCCATGGGCAAGTCGACGCTGGCGCTGGACTTCGCACGGGCCGCCTCGATCAAGCACAACCTGCCGAGCGTGATCTTCTCGCTCGAAATGGGCCGCAACGAGATCGCGATGCGTCTGCTGTCCGCCGAGGCGCGCGTCGCCCTGCACCACATGCGGTCCGGGACGATGACCGACGAGGACTGGACCCGGCTGGCCCGCCGTATGCCGGACGTCTCGGCCGCCCCCCTTTACATCGACGACTCCCCGAACCTGTCGATGATGGAGATCCGCGCCAAGTGCCGTCGGCTGAAGCAGCGCAACGACCTCAAGCTGGTCGTCATCGACTACCTCCAGCTGATGCAGTCCGGGGGCTCCAAGCGGGCCGAGAGCCGTCAGCAGGAGGTCTCGGACATGTCCCGAAACCTCAAGCTGCTCGCCAAGGAACTGGAGCTTCCCGTCATCGCCCTCTCCCAGCTCAACCGAGGCCCCGAGCAGCGCACCGACAAGAAGCCGATGGTCTCCGACCTGCGTGAGTCCGGCTCCATCGAGCAGGACGCCGACATGGTCATCCTGCTGCACCGCGAGGACGCCTACGAGAAGGAGTCACCCCGCGCGGGCGAGGCCGACCTGATCGTCGCCAAGCACCGTAACGGCCCCACGGCGACCATCACGGTCGCCTTCCAGGGGCATTACTCGCGGTTCGTGGACATGGCCCAGACCTGATCCGTCGGCGTGTAGGGTCTCGGATTTCGTGGCCAGATCCGCTGACACCGCGGGAAGCTGCTCAGCGTCTCGTCTCGTACCTGGTCAGGACCACGCCGCCGGGAAACGTCCGCGTCTCCACCAGGTTCAGGTTCACCCAGCTGTCCAGCGCGATGAAGAACGGCGTGCCGCCGCCCACCAGGACCGGATGGGCGGCGATCACATACTCGTCGATCAGCCCGGCGTGCATGGCCGCCCCGGCGAGCGTTGCGCCGCCGATGTTCATTGGGCCGCCGTCCTCGGCCTTGAGCCGGGTGATCTCGGCGATCGCGTCGCCGGTGACCAGGCGGGTGTTCCAGTCGACCTTGTCGATCGTCGATGAGAACACCACCTTCGGCGTGTCCCGCCAGTTCCGCGCGAACTCGATCTCCGCCGGGGTGGCGCCCGGCTGCTGGTCGCCGGTCGACCAGTAGGAGCTCATCGTCTCCCATAGCTTGCGCCCGTACAGCGACAGGCCACTCGCCTGCTCGTGGTCGAGCCAGAACTGGAACAGCTCGTGGCTCGGCGGTCCGCTCCAGCCGATGTCGTCGCCGGCCGCGGCGATGTAGCCGTCCAGGGTCAGGTTCATGCCGTAGATCAGTTTCCGCATGGCCCAGCCTTCCGTCCGTGGGTGTCCGGCGTATAGACCAGCGCGGCGCGGAAAACTCATCGGCCGCGAGGAAATGCCACGGATTCGAGACTGATCACGGGCGCCAAGGGGCGGCGCGGAAATGGACTCGACGCGTGTGCCCCGAGCGGATGGACTGGGGGCATGACGACATCTCCAGAAGAACTGCTCCCCGCCACGCGGCGGTCGCTGCTGCACCGGATCGCCGTGGCGCAGGCCGAGGGGCGGGCGCCCTCGCTGGTGGCGGCGGTCGTGCGGGACGGACGGACCGTGTGGCACGGCTCCCGTAGCTCGATGGACGGGCACGCACCGGATGAGAACGTGCAGTACAGGATCGGGTCCATCACCAAGACGTTCACGGCGGTTCTCGTGTTGCGGCTGCGTGACGAGGGCGCGCTGGACCTGGGCGATCCGCTGGAGAAGCATCTGCCGGGCACCGGCGCGGGGGAGGCCACCATCGCCGAACTGCTTGCGCACACGGGCGGGTTGGCGGCCGAGTCGCCGGCCCCTTGGTGGGAACGGACCCCCGGCGCGCTGCGTCCCGAGCTGAGCGATGTGCTCGGTGAAAGGCCCCTCCTGCATCCGGTCGGCCGGCGGCACCACTACTCGAACCCGGGCTACACGCTGCTCGGCGCCCTGGTGGAGGAGGTGCGCGGCGCCCCCTGGGAGGAGGTGCTTCACCGGGAGGTGCTGGAGCCCCTGGGCTTGGACCGGACCGGCGCCCAGCCCCGGGCCCCGCATGCCGGCGGCTGGGCCGTCCACCCCTGGGCCGATGCCCTGCTGCCCGAGCCGGTGGAGGACCTGGGCCGGATGGCGCCGGCCGGTCAACTGTGGTCCACCACCGGCGACCTGGCGCGGTTCGCGGTCTTCCTCGCCCAGGGGGACGACCGGGTGCTGAGCGCGGACACCGTGCGGGAGATGCGGAGGCCCGCGGCGCCGGCCGAGGCGGCCGATGTCATGGACGGCGCCACCTATGGTCTCGGCCTGCAGATCCAGCACCGTCATGGTCGGCTGCTGGTGGGGCACTCCGGGTCGCTTCCCGGCTTCCTGGCGAATCTCACGATCAGTGTCACTGACGACGTGGCCGCCGTGGTGCTGGCCAACTGCACCTCCGGGCCGCTGCTCGGCACGGTGGGCGCCGATCTCGTGCGGATCGTCGCCGAGGCCGAGCCGAGGATCCCCGAGCCATGGCGGCCGATGCGTGAAGTCGATCCCTCGGTACTGGAGTTGGCGGGGCAGTGGTACTGGGGCACGCATGGCTATGGCCTGCGGGTGACGGCCGATGGGCGCCTCTCGCTGAGCCCGCTGTCCGGCCAAGGCCGCAGTGCGCGCTTTCGGGCCAACGGTGACGGCACCTGGACCGGGCTGGAGGGCTACTACGACGGGGAGCTTCTGCGGGCCGTACGGCGCCCGGACGGGTCGGTGAGCCATCTGGACCTCGGCTCGTTCGTGTTCACGCGGCAGCCGTACGACGACGGCGCCGCCGTTCCCGGCGGGGTGGATCCCGAGGGATGGCGGGGGATCGGTTAGCCGGCCTTGTCCGGGGGTGGCCTGTTTCACGTGAAACAGGCCACCCCCGGTGGCTCAGAGCTGAAGCTTGAAGCCCGTGTGTGAGGCGGCGAATCCAAGCCGCTCGTAGAAACGGTGCGCATCGGTGCGTGTGTTGTCGGAGGTCAGCTGCACCAACTGGCAGTTCTGGCGGCGGGATTCCTCGATCGCCCACTCGATGAGCCGCGTGCCCAGACCGCTGCCGCGCGCGTCGGCATGGATGCGTACGGCCTCGATGATCGACCGGGTGGCACCGCGTCGCGAAAGCCCCGGAATGATCGAGAGCTGGAGGGTGCCGACGACACGGCCGTCCATCACGGCGACGACCAGGTGCTGGTTCGGATCGGCGTCGAGCCGCTTCAGGGCGGCCAGATACGGCGCTGGATCGTCCGGGGACTCCCGCTGAGCCCCCAGCGGATCGTCGGCGAGCATGCCGACGATGGCGGGGACGTCGTCGGCGACGGCGGTGCGTATCGCGAGATCTGCCATACCCGCACCTTATGCGGGCACCTTCAGTGACTCGACGACCCGTACGAGCGGGGCCAGTTCCGGATTGGCGGCCGCCTCGTCCAGGGCCTCGCGCAGCGCCGTGTCATTGGTCGGCCGTGCCTGTGTGAGCAGGGCGAGTCCCGCCTCCGTGACGTTCGTGTAGATGCCGCGCCGGTCGGTCGGACACAGATAGCGCTCCAGCAGGCCGCGGTCCTCAAGCCGGGTGACCAGCCGGGTGGTGGCGCTCTGGCTCAGGACCACCGCGTCGGCGACCTGCTTCATCTGCAGATGGCCCCCCTCGCCGTCGTGCTGTCGGCTGAGCACGTCGAGCAGCGAGTACTCGCGCACGCTCAGACCGTGCCCGGCCTGCAGGGCGCGCTCGATGTGCGCCTCGATCCTCCCGTGCAGCAGGGAGAGGGCGCACCAGCCCTGGGCAAGGGCGGTGAGCGAGGGGTCGGTCGCTGTCATGGCGTTTCCTCCGTCCCGGAGCGGCTGAGACCAGGATAGAGCAGTCCCGCAATTGCCTGCGGTTGCATATAGCCCGCGTCTGCAACTATTGTGAACGCACGCAAAGCGCATCTGCAATCGTCAGGGAAGGGTTGTCCCCTCATGCCTCTCGCGCTCCTGGCCCTCGCGATCGGGGCCTTCGGAATCGGAACGACCGAATTCGTGATCATGGGTCTGCTGCCCGAGGTGGCGGGCGACTTCGGCGTCTCCATCCCCACCGCGGGCCTGCTCGTGACCGGCTACGCGCTCGGCGTGGTGATCGGCGCCCCGCTGATGACCGTGCTCGGCACCAAGGTTCCGCGCAAGCGGATGCTGATGCTGCTGATGGGTCTGTTCATCGCCGGGAACCTGTTGTCCGCCCTCGCCCCCGCCTTCGCGGTCATGCTGATCGGGCGGGTGATCGCCTCCCTGGCCCACGGCGCGTTCTTCGGTATCGGATCGGTCGTCGCCGCGGAGCTGGTCGCCCCGAACAAGAAGGCCGGGGCCATCGCGATGATGTTCACCGGGCTGACCGTCGCCAATGTGGTCGGTGTGCCGCTGGGCACGCTCATCGGACAGCACGTCGGCTGGCGGGTGACCTTCGGTGTCGTCGCGGCCCTCGGCGTCGTCGGCCTGGTCGGCATCGCCCGGCTGGTGCCCGAGATGCCCAGGCCCGAGGGGGTGCACCTGCGCCACGAACTGGCCGCCTTCAAGAACGTCCAGGTGCTGCTGGCTATGGCGATGACCGTCCTCGGCTTCGGCGGGGTCTTCGCGGCCATCACCTACATCGCGCCGATGATGACCCATGTCGCCGGTTTCGCGGACGGCTCTGTCACCTGGCTGCTGGTGCTCTTCGGCCTCGGCATGGTCGCCGGCAACCTCATCGGTGGCAGGTTCGCGGACCGCGCCCTGATGCCCATGCTGTATGTCTCCCTGGGCGCCCTGGCCGTCGTGCTCGCCCTCTTCACGGCCACCGCCCACCACAAGATCGCTGCGGCCGTGACCATCGCGCTGATCGGAGCCCTGGGCTTCGCCACCGTGCCGCCGCTGCAAAAGCGCGTCCTCGACCAGGCGCACGGTGCTCCCACGCTGGCCTCGGCCGTGAACATCGGGGCCTTCAACCTGGGCAACGCCCTCTCCGCCTGGCTCGGCGGCATCGTGATCTCGGCGGGCTTCGGCTACACCGCCCCCAACTGGGTCGGCGCCGCCCTCGCGGCGGCCGCGCTGCTGCTCGCCTTCCTCTCGGCCGTACTGGAGCGCCGGGGCTCCGCCGCCGGCACCGTGGTGGCGGGCGGCGCGCCCACCACCCGACGGACGGCCGCACACCACTGAGCCGGCCTCGGCCGGGAACGAAACACGCCTTCCGCAACACCTTCAAGGAGAAGCCCCATGAGCAGCACTGCTGCCGTCGCCCCGCTCACCACCCAGGACGCCGAGACCCTGATCGGCGCGGCCCGTACGGCGGCGGAGGCGGCCGGAGTCACCGTCAGCGTCACCGTCCTGGACGCGGGCGGCCATCTGCTCGCCTTCCGCCGGGACGACCGGGCGGTGCTGATCTCCGGGGAGACCAGCACCCGCAAGGCATACACCGCGCTCCAGCTGAACGCGCCCACCGCCGACCTGGTCGACGCCGTACAGCCCGGCGGACTCTTCCACACCCTGCCCACCGCGCTCGACCGGCCCCTGCTGTTCATCGCGGGCGGCGTCCCGGTGCACCGCGACGGCCGGCTCATCGGTGCGATCGGCGTGGGCGGCGGCGCGCCCGAGCAGGACCACGGCTTCGCCCTCGCCGCCGTCAGCGCACTCGCCTGATCGCTCCTCCCGCCCCGGACAACGCCGGCTCCCGCTTCGCAGCGGAAGCCGGCGTTCGTCGTCCGCGAACGTTCCTCAGCCCGCCGCCAGGGTCAGCGGCGCGAACCGCCGGGTCCAGTCGCCGGGCAGATCCGTGCTGCCGTATGTCATCACCGCGTTGAAGGCCACGGACGCCAGCCCGCATTCCTTCGCCCAGGCCAGCAGCTCCTCGTGCCGTACGTCGATGTCGGTGCGCAGCGGGCGGTCGGTGTGGGCGGCGAGGGCGGTGATCAGGGCCTTCGCCGTCTCCGTGTCACGGGCGATCAGCGGACCGACGACATGGGTGTCCATATTGGGCCAGGCGCCCGCGTAGCCGATGATCCGGCCGTTGTCCTCGGCGACATACAGCCGGTCGGCGAAGGCGGGGAGCCGGGTGATGACGGGGGTGCGATCGATGCCGAACACCTCCTCGTCGAGTCGGACGACCGAGGGCAGGTCCTCGGCGGTGGCCGCACGGGTCGCGACCGGGGACGGCGGCCCCTGAGGGCTGAAACGCCCGCGCACCATCTCCGCGCGACCGATGACCTTGAAGCCCAGCTCCTCGTACAGGGGGCGGCCGTACGGGGTCGCGTACAGCGTCAGGGGTGTGGTTCCCATCATCGATACGACATGGCGCATCAGCCGGCGTCCCACGCCCTGTCGGGCGTGCCGCTCGGCGACCAGGACCATGCCGACCGCAGCGAGGTCGGGATGGTCCTGAGGACCGTACTCCGTGACGACACAGGCGGCGACGAGACCGCCGTCGGGGTCATCGATGCCGTGCCCCCTTCCTGCCGTGAGGAGGAAGCCCCACTTGTGTTCCTCGCGAGGCCACCCCCGATCCTCGGACAAGTCGGCGCAGGCGCTGAGATCGCGGGGCGTCAGGCGTCGGATGGGCAAGGAGGCGAGGGAAGGAGTTGGCACGCAGGTCAGGCTGTCCGAACAGCACCCCTGACGTCTACCTGTTTCGGGTAGACACACGTTCTTTTGGCCATGGCGCGGTCGTCGGCACGGTGAGCCGATACGGATGTTTCACGTGAAACCGGGATCGAGATCAGGACGGGGCCGGCGCAGAACGCCTGGCAGCGGGCGGGATGAGATCTGCGGGATGCCGGTGAATTGGTGCGCCGCGCCCGGTAATTGAGGGAATCCATGGTTCGCCCGTTGTTCGATTCGTGAGGGAGGAAGGAGGGACTTGTGTGCACGGCGGCTGCCGGTATGGTCGACTCCGGTTCATGTCCGGGGTGGGGTTCACACCGCTCGGAACGCGAACGCCGTGGTGGCTTCACCGGCCGCCGGGGCGAAGCGAGAAGGCAAGCCGTCCGCGGGGAAAGCAGGCACTTCCCGATCGAGGAAGTGCGCGGGCGGACCGAAAGATGTTCGAGGCGAGGCACACCATGGACGCTCCGACCACCACGTCGGCGGACAACCGCACTTCCGGCGGGGGCGGCTGGTTCACGCCCCGCCGAATGCCGCCGGCCGCGCCGTCGGACGGCGATCAGGAGCCGCAGGAGGGCCGGCGCCCGGCCGTGCTGCGACCGGTGGGCCGCCGCACGCCGGAGACCCACGAGCACCCGTCCGCGACCGCCCACGCCGCTCCTGCCCCCGGCTCGTCGCCCTCCGGAACATCGTCCCCGGGCTCGTCCACCCTGGGTTCGTCCTCCACGGGCTCGCCGGCCCGAGGCTCGTCACCCCCCGGTTCGTCGTCCCCCGGCTCGACGACCGCCACGGGCGAGGCCCCGGAGTCAGTGGGTGAAACGCCACCGGCCGCCGAGCGAATACCGGGGCCCGACCCCTCACCCTTCGAGGCGCCGGCCACCCCGCCCGACCCGCCGCAACGCGAACAGCGTGTCCCCGCTCAGCGTTCCGCGCCCTCCTCCCCACCGGCCTCACCGGACGCCCTTCTCATCCGCCGCACCATGGCCGAGGTCGGCCCGGTCGCCGACAAGGTCACCTCGTACTTCTACGCGCTCCTCTTCGTGCGCCACCCCGATCTGCGGCAGCTGTTTCCGGCCGCGATGGACACCCAGCGGGACCGGCTCCTGAAGGCTCTGCTGACCGCGGCCGAGCACATCGACGACACCCCCGTCCTCATCGACTATCTGCAGCACCTCGGCCGTGGCCACCGCAAGTACGGCACCCGGGCCGAGCACTACCCGGCCGTCGGCGAGTGTCTGATCGGCGCGCTGACCAAGTACGCCTCCGCCGTCTGGGACGCGGAGACGGAGGCGGCGTGGGTGCGGGCGTACACGACGATGTCGCAGGTGATGATCGACGCGGCGGCCCTGGACGAGATGCGCTCCCCGGCCTGGTGGCACGCGGAGATCGTCAGCCATGAACTCAGGACACCCGACGTGGCGGTCGTCTCCGTCCGCCCGGACCAGCCCTATCCCTTCCTCGCCGGGCAGTACACCAGCCTGGAGACCCCCTGGTGGCCGCGGGTCTGGCGGCACTACTCCTTCGCCTCGGCGCCGCGTTCGGACGGGCTGCTGACGTTCCATGTGAAGGCCGTCCCCGCGGGCTGGGTCTCCAACGCCCTCGTGCACCGCGCCCGCCCGGGCGACACCATCCGGCTCGGCCCGCCGGCCGGCTCGATGACCGTCGACCACACCTCGGACAGCGGTCTGCTCTGCCTCGGCGGCGGCACCGGCATAGCGCCCATCAAGGCGCTCGTCGAGGACGTCGCCGAGCACGGCGAGCGCCGCACGGTCGAGGTGTTCTACGGCGCCCGCACCGACCACGACCTGTACGACATCGACACGATGCTCCGGCTCCAGCAGGCCCACCCCTGGCTCTCGGTCCGGGCGGTCATCGACCAGCAGGCGCATCTCCGGCTCCCCGACGCCATCCGCGAGTACGGCCCCTGGAACGAGTACGACGCCTATCTCTCGGGGCCGCCCGGGATGATCCGCAGCGGGGTCACCATGCTGCGGAACGCAGGCATCCCGGCCGAGCGCATACGCCACGACTCGGTCGAGGAACTTGTCGCCGTCGTGGACTGAACGGTCAGCCGAGGTCCGGGGCGTGCATGGCGCGCACCCCTTCGATATTGCCGTCCAGATAGTGCCGCAGCGACAGCGGCACGAGATGGACGGAGGCGATGCCGACACGGGTGAACGGCACCCGCACGATCTCGTACTCGCCCAGGGGCTCGTCCACTTCAGGGCCGTGGCGCAGGGCCGGGTCCATGGACTCCAGTCGGCAGACGAAGAAGTGCTGCACCTTCACACCGGTCGCGCCGCCGTCCTCGCCGATGTGCTCCACGGTGTCCACGAAACAGGGCACCACATCGGTGATCTTGGCGCCCAGCTCCTCGTACACCTCGCGGTGCAGGGCGTCGACGACGGTTGTGTCCTTCGGCTCGACCCCGCCACCGGGGGTGACCCAGTAGGGATCGATTCCGGGCTTGGTGCGCTTGATCAGAATCAGGTCGTCGCCGTCCAGGAGGACGGCGCGTGCGGTGCGCTTGACCACGGGTCGGACGGTCATGGAGGAAATGTGGCCCGGCTGGTTCCACGTGAAACATCGCAAAGTGCCACGGCCCGACTGCACGGTGTGACCCGGCCATGGGCCGTTCAGTCCCAGTCCGTGGCCGCCCGCAGGAGCCATTCGTGTGCCCGCGCGATGTGCGGCATGGCGAGGGTGCCGGTGCGTACCACCAGGAAGTATGTGCGCAGCGGTGGCACCGGGGGTTCGTGCAGCGCGATCACCTCGCCGCGGTCGAGGGCGTAAGCACACAGATAGCGGGGCAGGACGGCCAGGCCGGCGCCCGCCGTCGCACACGCGAGGACCGCTCGCAGATCGGGGACGATCACGGTGCCCGAGGCGGCCGGGCGGCAGTCGAAGACGGAGGCCCAGTACCGGGAGACGAAGGGCAGCGACTCATGGACCTCGACGACGGGCAGGTTCTCCAGGGCGGGCGCCTCTTTGCCGTGCAACCGACCGGCGTCGACTTCCTCGGCCCAGCGCGGGGCGGCGACCAGGACGTGCTCCTCGTCGCACAGCGGGGTCGCCGTGAGCAGGGCACCGCGGGGGCGGGCCGTGCCGATGGCGAGATCGTGATGTCCGGCGGCCAGCCCCTCCAGGATCTCCTCGGCGTTGCCGAAGGAGGCGCGGAGGGCGAATCCCTGGCCGTCGTCGCCGGTGAGTTCCGTGAGCGCCGGGAGTGCACGTTCGGCGGTGAACTCGGGCGGGCCGGCCAGATGCAGGGTGCGCGGGGCGGACTCGTCGTCCAGACCGGTCTCGGTGATCTCCACCAGGGCGTCGAGATGCGGGGCGGCCTTGTGGGCGAGTTCGTCGCCGATGGTCGTCGGGGTCACCCCGCGGGCCTGGCGCAGGAACAGCGGGCGGCCCAGTTGCCGCTCCAGCGTCCGGATCTGGGAGGTGACCGCCGGCTGGGACAGACCCAGCAGCGCGGCGGCACGGGTGAAGGAACCGGCCCGGTGCACGGTCACGAAGGTGCGCAGCAAGGCCAGATCCATGGCATGCCCTCCCCTTCCGCTGCCCGCTGCGCGGCCCCCGGCAGGGCCAACGATAAATAAGTCGATAGGTCTCTGTCGCTACTGTGATTGGACACTGACAGAGAGTCAACTAGCCTTGTTGGCGCGGTTCTTCGCGCGCAGAACCGCGGCGGTCCGAGCCACGAGGGGGGAGGCTCGGACCGCCCGTCATCCGGTCACGGAGCCGACTCGTCCAGCGCGCGCAGCAGATCGGCCACCAGGTCCTCGGGGTCCTCGGCGCCGACCGACAGCCGGATGAACCCCTCCGGGACCGGGTCTCCGCCCCAGCGGCCACGGCGTTCGGCCGTGGACCGGACTCCGCCGAAGCTCGTCGCGTCTTCGACCAGCCGCAGCGCCTCCAGGAAACGCTCGGCACGCGCGCGCGTGGGCAGCGTGAAGGAGACCACGGACCCATAGCGCCGCATCTGCCGCGCGGCGACCTTGTGCGCGGGGTCCTCGGGCAGCCCCGGATAGCGCAGACCGGCCACCTCGGGCCTGTCCCGCAGCGCCCGGGCGACGGTGAGCGCCGTGGCGTCCTGCCGGTCCACGCGCAACTGGAGCGTGGCGATGGAACGGTGCGCGAGCCAGGCCTCCATGGGCCCCGAGATCGCCCCGACGATCTTGCGCCAGCGGCGCACGGCGGCCATCGCCTCCGGATCGCGCCCGGCGACATAGCCCAGCAGCACGTCCCCGTGGCCGGTGAGCTGCTTGGTGCCGCTGGCCACCGAGAAGTCCGCGCCCAGCTCCAGGGGGCGCTGCCCCAGCGGCGTGGCAAGGGTGTTGTCGACGGCGACCAGGGCGCCACGCGCGTGTGCCGCCTCGGCCAGGCGCCGGATGTCGCACACGTCGAGCCCGGGGTTCGACGGCGTCTCGATCCACAGCAGCTTCGCCCCGTCCAGCGCGTCGAGCTGGGCGTCGCCCGCGGTCGGCGCGGTGCGCACCTCGATGCCGTACGCCTCCAGCTGGGCGCGCACCAGCGGCAGCACCTGGTAGCCGTCCGAGGGCAGCACGACCGTGTCGCCGGCGCGCAGCTGGGAGAAGAGCACCGACGAGATGGCCGCCATGCCGGAGGCGAACACCAGCGTCTCGACACCGTCCCGCCCGGGCGCCTCCAGCTCGCCGATGGCGTCTTCCAGCAGCGTCCAGGTCGGGTTGTCGTCACGGCCGTAGGCGTAGGGGCCCGTCACCTCGCCGGGAAGATGGAAATGGGCGGCGAAGACAGGCCCGGGCAGCGTCGGCTCGTGTTTGACCGGCTCGGGCAGTCCGGCACGGACCGCGCGTGTGCCGTCGCCGGGCCGGCCGGCGTCCTCGGTGGTCTCGCTCATGCGGCCCGTCCCTCCAGATGGTCGCGTACGGCGGCGAGCAGCCCCGTGCTCGCCGCCTCCACCATCTCAAGGCACTCCGCGAAGTCGTCCGGCCCCCCGTAGTACGGGTCGGGCACGTCGAGGTCGTCCCCGGCGCCGGGGTCGTACGAGCGCAGCAGCCGCACCTTGCGCGCGTCCTCCTCCGTGGGTGCCAGGCGGCGCAGGGCCTTGAGGTGTCCGGAGTCGAGGGCGATCACCAGGTCGAGCCGGGAGAACCAGGACGGCTGGAACCGCCGGGCCGTGTGGTCGAGGTCATAGCCGTGTTCTTCCAGGACGGCGACGGTGCGCGGATCGGCGCCCTCGCCCTCGTGCCAGCCGCCGGTGCCGGCGCTGTCGACCTCCACGAGATCCGCGAGTTCCGCCTCCGCCGTGCGGGCGCGGAAGACGGATTCGGCCATCGGGGAGCGGCAGATGTTGCCGGTGCAGACGAAGCAGACGCGGTAGGTCATCGCGGGTTCAGTCCCTGCCTTCGGGCAGGACGAGGTTCAGCGCCCAGGACACGATCGAGATGATCAGGCCGCCGAGGACGGCGGTCCAGAACCCCTCCACGTGGAAGCTCAGCTGGAGCTTGTCGCACACCCATGAGGTCAGCAGCAGCATCAGTGCGTTGACCACCAGGGTGATCAGGCCGAGCGTCAGGATGAACAAGGGGAAGGTCAGGACCTGCACGATCGGCTTGACCAGGAAGTTCACCAGGCCGAAGATCAGGGCGACGACGATCAGCGTACCGATCTTCTTGGCGGTGCTGTCGCCTGTCAGGGTGATCTTGTCGAGCAGCCATACGGCGACGGCCAGGGCACCCGCATTGGCGATCGTCTTGACTACGAAATTCTTCATGTGTCTGATCGTGGCAGACGAGATCGGCGACGAGCAGCGGGGCGAGGGCGGCAAGGGCGATGAAGGCATTCCGGCTGGACGAACTGGAGGCGGAGCGCGCCGCCAACGAGGGCGCTTACCTGCAGTTTCTGCGCGAACGGAACATGTCGGTCGGTCTGTACGCGCTCAATGCGGGCGAGCACGACCCGCAGCAGCCGCACCGCCAGGACGAGGTGTACTTCGTCGTGAGCGGCCGTGCCTCGATCACCGTCGGCACGGAGACGACACAGGTGGCGCGCGGCAGCGTGGTGTACGTGCCGGCCGGCGTGCCCCACAAGTTCCATCACATCAGCGAGGATCTGCGGGTCCTGGTGGTCTTCTCTCCGCCCGAGGCGTGACCTGGGCCGCGAGGATCCCTAGGGGAACGGTCAGGGGCGGACAAGGGGTGCGAGGCACCCGCGGCGGCACCCCGCGGCCCTAGCATCGAGAGCGGGACATCGACGGCCATCGAGACTTCGACCGGCGTCGAGGCCCCTCGGACACGTGGAGCGTGTCCGGGAACACCTGGCAACGCAGAGAAGGACGAGGGCAATGCGAGAGATCTTCGCGGGACTGCCGTGGTGGGTGAAGTGGGTCGCGGTGCCGGTCATCGCCCTGGTCGTGTTCGGCGGTCTGATCGCGACCGTGGTCGGCTTCGTGATCGGCCTGCTCTTCAAGGCGCTGATCTTCGTGGCGCTGGTCGGCGGACTCATCTACGTGGTGCGGAAGTTCATGTCCAGCTCCTCGTCGCGCGGCGACTGGTGAGCACTCTGGGAGAACGGTGGCGGTAACAGGAATCACCGGTTCCCTCGCGCGAGGGAAGTTTCCCGGCGGACCGGCCCACTGCCGCGGCCGACGGTTAGAGTCCGGAGATCCACGCGGGGTCCAGCCCCTCCGGGCGGTGCAGGCCCCACCCGGGTGCCCCCGCACGGGCTGCCCCTCGCGCTTCGGGAGTGACCTTGGCCACGGTTGACACCGCACCCACGGAGACGCCCGCGTCTCCCTTTCCGGCGCCCACCGCCGCGCCCCCCGTGCCGCGGCCGCCCGCCGCGGCCATCCCCGAGCAGCCGCACTCCGCGACCCTCATCGGATCCGTGCAGCGCGCGATGCGCCTGCTGGAGTGCGTCGCCGGGCACGAGTACGGAGCGCCCGCCAAGCAACTGGCCCGCGAGACCAAGCTGGCGCTCCCCACGGCGTACCACCTGCTGCGCACCCTCGTGCACGAGGGCTATCTGCGGCGCGAGAAGGGGCTGTTCTTCCTCGGTGACGCGGCCGTGCGGCTGAGTGGCAGCGGTGCGAAGCAGAAACGTCGCAGCACGGTGGCCGCCACGCTCGCTCGCTGGCGCGACTCCATCGGCGCCCCCGTGTACTACGCCGTGTACCGCGAGGGTGAGATCGACGTCGTGTGCGTCTCCGACACCCCGGGCAACCCGGCGGTCGAGGAGTGGGCCGACTTCCGCGAGACCGGGCACGCGCACGCGATCGGCCAGTGCCTGCTGTCCCAGTTGGACGACGCGGCGCGCCGCGACCACCTCGACCGCTACCCGGTGCAGTCCCTCACCCCGTACACCGTGCGTGACGACCACAGCCTGCTGCGGCGTCTGGAGCGGATGCGGCGGATGGAACCGGTGACGGAGCGGCAGGAGTACGCACTGGGCACGGTCTGCGCCGCCGTGCCGATCACGGTCGGTGCCACGGCGGCCACGATGGCCATCTCGATGCCCGCCCGCCAGGCCGACCGGCTGCTGCCCGCGGTGGAGCAGCTGCAGGCCGGGATCGGACGCCATCTTGGGGCGCTCGCGCTCTCTATCAGTATCTGAAAACTCACTCCTTGTGATCTGTCGCATACGTTCAGCAAGATGCCCTCAGCGGCAGTGGGGTCATTCGAGGCCGGTCGGCGTTACACGACGGGGTAGGCGATGCGCGAGTCCGTACAGGCAGAGGTCATGATGAGCTTTCTCGTGTCCGAGGAGCTCTCTTTCCGCATTCCGGTGGAGCTGCGGTACGAGACCTGTGATCCCTATGCCGTACGGCTGACCTTCCATCTGCCCGGGGACGCCCCGGTGACCTGGGCCTTCGGGCGGGAGCTGCTGGTCGACGGCGTGGGCAGGCCGTGCGGGGACGGGGATGTGCACATCGCGCCCAGCGATCCCGACGTTCTGGGTGAGGTGCTGATCCGGCTTCAGGTCGGCGGCGACCAGGCCGTGTTCCGCTCCTCGGCGCCACCGCTGGTGGCGTTCCTGGACCGTACGGACAAGCTGGTGCCGCTGGGCCAGGAGGGGGCGCTGGCCGACTTCGACGCCCATCTCGACGAGGCCCTGGACCGCATCCTGGCCGAGGAGCAGAGCGCCGGCTGAGGCGTCCTGCGCCGCCGCAGAGACCGCTTGAGCGTGCCGCACCGATTGTGCAGGAACGCTTCTTCTTGTCCGTTTGCGGCCTTCCGTCGGCTCCCCCGCGTCCGCCGCGCGGGACGTCACCGCTTGCGGCGCCTGCCCCGTCCGCCCCGCGCCACGGCGGGTTGCCCCGCCCCCGCGGGGCGCTCCGCCGCCCCCGCGGGCCGCTGCCCCGACCGGTCGGCCGACACCACCAGTGCCGCCAGCGCCGTGGTGACGGGCACCGACGCGACGAGGCCGATCGAGCCCACCAGGGTGCGGACGATCTCCTCCGCCACCAGTTCGCTGTTGGCGACCGTGCCGACACTGCTCTGCGCGATCGAGAAGAGCAGCAGCAGCGGCAGCGCCGCACCGGCATAGGCGAGGACGAGCGTGTTGACGACGGATGCGATGTGGTCGCGGCCGATGCGGATGCCCGCCCGGTACAGCCCGCGCCAGCCCATCGAGGGATTGGCCTCGTGCAGCTCCCAGACGGCCGACGTCTGGGTCACCGTCACATCGTCCAGGACGCCCAGTGAGCCGATGATGACGCCGGCCAGGAGCAGACCGCTCATGTCGATCGCCGGATACAGACCGTGGATGAGGCCGGTGTTGTCGTCCGTGTTGCCCGTCAGCGCGGCCCAGCCGATGAACCCCGAGCCGAGGACGCCGATCAGCAGGAGCGAGACCAGTGTGCCGAGCACCGCCACCGAGGTCCGGGCCGACAGCCCATGACAGGTGTACAGGGCGATCAGCATGATGGCGCTCGCTCCGACCACCGCCACGACCAGCGGGTTCGAGCCCTGGAGAATGGCGGGCAGGATGAAGAGGGTCAGCACCAGGAAGCTGATGGCCAGGGCGACCAGCGCCATCACGCCACGCATCCGGCCCACCACCACGACGGCGAGCGCGAAGATACCGGCGAGCAGCACCAGAGGGAACTTCCGGTTCACGTCGGTGACCGAGTACTGCAGGTCCTTCGGCGCCGACGGCTCGTATGCGACGACGACCTTCTCGCCCTGGTGCAACTGCCGTGACTGGTCCGGCTGGACGATCTCCGTGAACGTACGGCCCTCGTCCTTGCCGGTGTCGACCCGGATCGTGGCCTTCTTGCAGGTGCCGGTCGCCTGCTGCTGTGCGGAACTGCCCTCGGCGGTGGAGGTGTCACCGGTCGGAGTGTCCCCCGAGGCGTTCACCGACTTGCAGCTGACCGTGACGACCCGGGTGACCGTGGCCTGCTGCGTCTGCCGGTCGAAGCCCACCCCGGTGCGCTCGTGCGACGGGGCGCCACCGGGCCAGAGCACCACGAGGCCGACGACGACCGCCGCGGCGAACGGGATGAGGACGGCCGCGATGACCTTGCGCAGATGCTTGGACACGGGCGCCGCGGGGCCATGACCGTGACTGTGCGCGTGGCCGTGTCCGGGCCCGTGGCCGTCGCCGGAATCGTGGCCCTCGTGGCCGTGTCCGCCGTCCTGTGCCGAGCCGTGTCTGCGCTGCGGCCCGGACGGGGGGTGGGGGGACTGCTGCATCGTGGTCACCGACCGATCATCGCAAGAACGACAGGGGCCCTCTGTTCACCGCGCCCGAATTGACGCTAGCGTGGAGGCACCTTTGCACACGCGGGAGCTCGGAGCACCGGGCTGAGAGGGCGCTGACCTCCGTCTTCGCGATGTTTCACGTGGAACGAGTGATGTTTCACAGGAAGCACCGATGGACGGACACCGCTGCGTCGACCGCCGAACCTGTTACCGGGTAATGCCGGCGTAGGGAGTAGGTCTCATGACCAACAAGGACGTACGCACGCCTGCCTCCACACAGCATGCGGTGAACGGATCCGCCAACGGGTCCGAGGGCGCCGATGACACGGAGGCGGGGCGGTCCATCGGCTGGCACAAGGGGTATGTCGCGGGCTCGCGCCCCGATGTGCGGGTGCCGGTCCGTCAGGTGCACCTGACCAACGGGGAGTCGGTGACGCTCTACGACACCTCGGGCCCGTACACCGATCCGCTCGTCGAGACCGATGTCCGCAGGGGCCTGCCGCCGCTGCGCGAGAACTGGATCAACGCCCGTGGTGACACGGAGGAGTACGCGGGCCGCCCCGTCCGTCCCGAGGACGACGGGATCAAGCACACCTCGCCGCGCGGCGGTCTGCGCAACCTGGACGCGGTCTTCCCGGGCCGCCCGCGCCAGCCGCGCCGGGGCCGAGACGGCGGGGCGGTCACCCAACTCGCCTATGCGCGGCGGGGCGAGATCACTGCGGAGATGGAGTTCGTGGCGGTCAGAGAGAACGTTTCTCCCGAGGTGGTCCGCGAGGAGATCGCCGCCGGCCGGGCCGTGCTGCCCGCCAATGTCAACCACCCGGAGATCGAGCCGATGATCATCGGCAAACGGTTCCTGGTGAAGGTCAACGCCAACATCGGCAACTCCGCGGTGACGTCCTCCATCGAGGAGGAGGTCGAGAAGATGACCTGGGCGACCCGCTGGGGCGCCGACACGGTCATGGACCTGTCCACCGGGCGCAATATCCACACCACCCGCGAGTGGGTGCTGCGCAACTCCCCCGTGCCCATCGGCACGGTGCCGCTGTACCAGGCCCTGGAGAAGGTCGACGGCAGGGCCGAGGAACTGACCTGGGAGATCTACAAGGACACGGTCATCGAGCAGGCCGAGCAGGGTGTGGACTACATGACGGTCCACGCCGGGGTACGGCTGCCGTTCGTGCCGCTGACCGCGAACCGCAAGACCGGCATCGTCTCGCGCGGCGGATCGATCATGGCCGCCTGGTGCCTGGCGCACCACAAGGAGTCGTTCCTGTACGAGAACTTCGAGGAACTGTGCCAGATCCTCGCCGCCTACGACGTCACCTACTCGCTCGGCGACGGCCTGCGCCCCGGTTCGATCGCGGACGCCAACGACAAGGCGCAGTTCGCCGAGTTGCGCACGCTCGGGGAACTCAACCGGATCGCGAGGCGTTTCCATGTACAGACGATGATCGAGGGCCCGGGACACGTCCCGATGCACAAGATCAAGGAGAACATCGACCTTCAGCAGGAGATCTGCGATGAAGCTCCGTTCTATACGCTCGGCCCGCTGACGACGGACGTCGCTCCGGCCTACGACCACATCACCTCCGGCATCGGCGCGGCGATGATCGCCTGGTGGGGCACGGCGATGCTCTGCTACGTCACGCCCAAGGAGCACCTGGGTCTGCCCAACCGGGACGACGTCAAGACCGGCGTCATCACCTACAAGATCGCCGCCCATGCGGCCGACCTCGCCAAGGGGCACCCGGGTGCGCAGGAGTGGGACGACGCGCTGTCCGACGCCCGCTTCGAGTTCCGGTGGGAAGACCAGTTCAATCTCGCCCTGGACCCGGACACGGCACGGGAGTTCCACGACGAGACGCTTCCGGCGGAACCCGCCAAGACCGCCCATTTCTGCTCCATGTGCGGACCGAAGTTCTGCTCGATGAAGATCAGCCACAGCATCACGGAACGGTTCGGCGGTGACGCGGTCGACGGGGCCTCACCCGAGGACATCGCCGAGGGAATGCTCCAGAAGTCGAAGGAGTTCGCGGCCGGCGGCAATCGGGTGTACCTGCCGGTCGCCGACTGATCGCGGCGTCGTCCCGAACACCCGGGAACATGGCCGGAAAACGGTGTTCCCGGCGTCGGGGCGTCTGGGGAGTCGACGGGTTCGACCGGGTGCCCGGCTTGCGCCCCCGCGGGGGCGCAAGCCGGGATCACTCGGGCTGGTGGTCCGGGCCGCCGAAGTCCGGGCTCGTGTAGTCCGGGCTGCTGAAGCTCGGACGTGAGCCCGATGCGGAGCCGTCCTCGGGGCTGCTGAAGCCCGGGCGGCCGTAGCCGAGGCGCGGCATGCGGCTGGTCGGCGCAGGCGGGTGCGTGCGCAGGGTCGCCGTCGTGCCGGGTTCCGCCAGTGCGTCCCGCAGGAACGGCAGGATGCCCCGCTCCAGCAGGGCCTCCTGCCAGGCTTCCCGCGCCCGGACCAACTCGGTGTTCGCCGCCGCGTACGCCCCCACCTCCAGCGAGGGGCGGTTGCGCAGGGCGGTGAGCAGCAGGCCGACGGCGGCGACGAGGATCGCGGCCGCGGTCACCGCACCGAACACCCAGCCCGCGGTGAGCATGGTCTGGGCGAACGCCGGCTCGGGGTCGAGCATCTTCAGGACGTAGCCGACGAGCAGGAATATCGCCGCGGCGGTTCCGGCGAGGACGGGGGCCAGGACCGCGACGACGGCGATGGCGCCCGCGCCGGTGGTCTCGGCGGCCTCGCCCAGAGTGGTGGCGAGCCCCACCGCGCCCGAGCCCGGGTCCGTGGAACCGGACTCCCGGGTGGACGACGACGGGGTGGACGGCGCCGGCTGGCGCAGTTCCTCGCGGACCTTCACATAGTGCTGGTACTCGGTCGCCGCGGCCGCCGTGATGAGTGCGGAGGCGTTCAGCGCCATCGTGCGCAGCTGTTCGGAGTTCAGCCGCTGTCCCACAGCGGCGAGGTCAGGGCGGTGTGGTGCGGAGCGCAGCGCCTCATCGAGGATCCGCTCGTAGTCCTGGCGGTCCTCGTTCAGCAGGTGCTGCGGAACGCTGTTCATGTGCATCCCCCGATGCTCCGTAGGGCTTGGGGCTCGCACGCCGGCGAGCCGTCGGGCAGAAACGGAGGGGAGCCTGCTACGGATAAGCCGATGGTAGAGCCGTGACGGTGCGCGGTGACAGGGGGTTGCCGGAAATTGGCAGCCGGCCGGCGCGGACGTCGTGGCGGGGCGCCTGCCCCAAGAACCCTCAGATATCCAGGGGAAGTTGCTGGACCAGCAGCTTTCCGGCCATGGTCACGCCGCCGTCCATCGCGATGGCGAGCCCGTCGGCGTAGACGTGCGGTCCTTTGACCACCGGGCCGGCGCCCTCTTCGCCGTCCTCGGAGCCGACCTGCCCGAGCAGATAGGGAATCGGGCTGTGGCCGTGAACGATCCGGGTGCCGCCGTACGTATCGAGCAGCGAGCGGACGGCGTCGGCGCCGCCCTCGTCGCGGAAGGAGAAGCGTTTGGTGAACTTACGGAACAGGTCCCAGCACTCGTCCGCGTCATTGCGGATGAGGGTCTCGCGGACGGTGTCGTTGACGGCCTCGATCGAGTCGCCGTAGTCGAGGTAGGCGGTGGTGTCGGAGTGCACGAGCAGATAGCCGTCGACCTCCTCGACGGCGTCGAGGCGAGCCATCCACTGCAGATGGTGGTCCTGGAGCCGGTCCATGTCGGTCTTCTGGCCACCGTTGAGGAGCCAGGCGGCCTGGAAAGTGGCGGTGCCCGCGCCGGAGTTGACGGGGGTGTCGCCGAACCGCTTGGCGCCCAGCAGGAGCAGTTCGTGGTTGCCCATGAGGGCCTTGCAGTAGCCGCCGGCCGCGGCGGCCTCGGCGGACAGCCGCATCACGAGGTCGATGACGCCGATGCCGTCGGGGCCGCGGTCGGTGAAGTCGCCGAGGAACCAGAGCCGGGCGGTACCCGCGCACCAGTTGCCCGCGGTGTCGATCAGGCCCTTGTGCTGGAGGGCGGCGACCAGTTCGTCGAGGTACCCGTGCACATCGCCGACCACGAACAGCGCGCCGGGGCCGGCCGCCGGCTGCGCGGCGGGGGCGGGCGCGGGTTCGACGGGCGCCTGGGGCGCATCGCCGCGGGTGATGACGGGCAGGTCGCGTTCGGTGGGGGTGTAGCCCTCCGGGTAGCCCTCCTCGACGGGCGTGACGGTGCCGCCGGGGTGGGCGCTGGGGTCGTACGGACCGGTGTCGTTGACGTACGCGGGCACCCGGAAGTCGCGCAACGTCGCCGTCCGCTCCGCTTCGGGTCCCTGACCGGCCCCCTGAGTCATCCGACCCCTCCACCATCGCGCCGCATCTGCACCACATCGGACTGCCTGGTCGCAGCGGTCCGCGGTGTCGTGGGCCCATCATAGGAATGCGGATCGCGCCATGTGATGACCCAGGGGTGGTGAATCGGGGCAGGAGCGCGGATCACCGCGGCTTTCGCCCCGATTGGTCGCTGCTGTCACCACCGGGGCCGGGGCGCGCCCGCCGCCGGCCCCGGACCACTAGTTCTCCTCCGGCACCCGGGGCGGGCTGACCGTCGTGCGCGGCGGACGCCGCTGGGACGACGTGCGCACGATCAGTTCGGTCGGTATCACCTGCTCGACCGGCCGGTCCGTCTCGACTCCCTCGATGGCGTCGATGAGGAGCTGGACCACGGCCGTGCCGATGCGGCGCGGCTTCAGCGAGAGCGTGGTGATGGGCGGCTCGGTGTTGGCGTACACGGTCGACTCGCTGCAGCACACGAGGAGCAGGTCGTCCGGGACGCGCAGGCCGTAGCGGCGGGCGGCGGCGAGCAGATCGGTGCCGTTGGGGTCGAACAGGCCGTAGACGGCGTCGGGGCGGTCCGGGCGGGCCAGCAGCCGGTCTGCGGCGACGGCGCCGGCGCAGGGGTCGTGCGCCGGGTATGCCTCGTACACCGGGTCCTGGCCGACGCGCTCGCACCAGTGCAGGTAGGCGGTGGTCGACAGGTGGGTGTAGGTGTCCGTCGTCGTCCCGGTGAGCAGGCCGATGCGGCGGGCGCCCGCCTCGGCGAGATGGTCGAGGATGCCGAGGACGGCGGCCTCGTGGTCGTTGTCGACCCATGCCGTGACCGGGAGCCGGCCCGCGGGGCGGCCGTCGGAGACGACCGGTAAGCCCTGCCGGACCAGTTCGCTGACCACCGGGTCCTGGTCGGAGGGGTCGATGACGACGGTGCCGTCCAGGGCGACGTTGGACCATACGTCGTGGCGTGAGGTCGCGGGCAGGATCACCAGTGCGTAGCCGCGGGCGAGCGCGGCGGAGGTGGCGGCCCGGGCCATCTCGGCGAAGTACGCGAACTCGGTGAAGGTGAAAGGTTCATCCCCGTACGTCGTCACGGTGAGGCCGATGAGGCCCGATTTGCCCGTGCGGAGCGTGCGTGCCGCTGCCGACGGGCGGTAACCCAACCGGTCGGCGACCTCGCGGACATGACGGCGGGTGGCGTCCGGGAGTCTGCCCTTGCCGTTCAGGGCATCGGAGACGGTTGTGATGGAGACTCCGGCGGCGGCGGCGACGTCTCTGATGCCCGCCCGACCCGGCCGGCTCCCTCGACGTGAGGTTTCCGCGCGGCTCACCTGGTGCTTCCCTGCTGCTGTCATGGCGAGCCGATAGTAGGGCTCATGCGGTGGGGTAGTGCGGACGCATATGCCTGCATTGACAGGCACGTTTCTGCATGGTCAAAATGGGTCAAGTTCCTTAGAAAGAAAGTCAGTTGAACGATCCAATGGCAGGACGTGACGTGCCGACGCGCATGGGCCTGCCAAGTGTCCGATGTTTCGAAGAGGTCTCAACTCACCTGCACGAGGGATGCGCGCCAGGGCGTAAGCCACCGGCGCGTAGATATATGTGCGACGCGCCCCTGTTTCATGTCGATTCGTACCATGATGCCCTTGATGCCCGTGGGGTTCCTGAGGTTTGCCCCTCATCGCTTCCCAGGAGTCCCGGCCGGTACGCAGAAACGTCGAATCCTCATATGGTGAGGAGTATTGAATGCCGGTGGCGTTGACGGTCCGCCGGTGGTCGCGAGGAGGACTGCGGTGAGCGAGACGAGCCCCAAGCTGCGCGCCGAGCTGGAGGGTATCCCCACCTACAAGCCGGGCAAGCCCGCGGCGGTGGGTGGCCCGGCCGCCTACAAGCTCTCCTCGAACGAGAACCCGTATCCTCCGCTGCCCGGTGTCATGGAGACCGTGACCGCCGCCGCCTCGTCCTTCAACCGCTACCCGGACATGGCGTGCACCGGGCTGATGAACGAACTGTCGGAGCGGTTCGCCGTCCCGCTCGCGCACCTGGCCACCGGCACCGGTTCCGTCGGCGTGGCCCAGCAGCTGCTCCAGGCCACCAGCGGCCCGGGCGACGAGGTCGTCTATGCCTGGCGGTCCTTCGAGGCGTACCCGATCATCACGCAGATCAGCGGTGCCCGGTCCGTGCAGGTCCCGCTCACCCCGGGCGAGGTGCACGACCTGGACGCGATGGCCGACGCGATCACCGACCGGACGCGCCTGATCTTCGTGTGCAACCCCAACAACCCGACCGGAACGGTCGTGCGGCGGGCCGAGCTGGAGCGGTTCCTCGACCGGGTGCCCGCCGACGTCCTGGTGGTGCTCGACGAGGCCTACCGGGAGTTCATCCGCGACCCCGAGGTGCCGGACGGGGTGGAGCTGTACCGGGACCGGCCGAACGTGTGCGTCCTGCGGACCTTCTCCAAGGCGTACGGCCTTGCCGGGCTGCGCGTCGGCTTCGCCATCGCCCATGAGCCGGTGGCGGCGGCGCTGCGCAAGACGGCGGTGCCGTTCGGGGTGAGCCAGCTCGCGCAGGAGGCGGCCATCGCCTCGCTGCGCGCCGAGGACGAGCTGCTGGGCCGGGTCGGCTCGCTGGTGTGCGAGCGGACGCGGGTGGTCGACGCGCTGCGGGCCCAGGGCTGGACCGTCGCCGAGACGCAGGCCAACTTCGTCTGGCTGCGGCTGGGGGAGCGCACCAACGACTTCGCGGAGACCTGTGAGCGGCACGGGGTGGTGGTCCGGCCGTTCGCTGGGGAGGGGGTGCGGGTGACGGTCGGCGAGAACGAGGCGAACGACATCTTCCTGAAGGTGACTGAGGCGTTCCGCAAGGAGTTGTAGGCTCCTCCGCCCCTCGGGGCGCGACGACGCTGTGTGTGGCCCGTTTCACGTGAAACGGGCCACACGTGTGCCTGGGAGTCATTCGGCCGTCTCGCCCGTCTCGGGTGTGTTTCCGCAGGCGGGCATCGCCATGGGGTCATCGGTCCCCTTCCGCCGGATCCGGTCGGTCCGCGTTAGGGACCCCCCACCCATCCGGGGTCGAACGGTCATGCGTCATAATTGCTTGTGAATGTGAACGCGTTCACAAGCGTGTCCCGTTTGCTCCGCTGATGGGTGTGACAAAAGGGGCAGACTGCCGCACTACCACGGCGATGTAAGGAGCTGACGACGTGGAATTGGCACTTGCGCCAGAGACCCTGGCGCGTTGGCAGTTCGGTATCACCACCGTCTACCACTTCCTCTTCGTCCCCCTGACGATCTCCCTGGCCGCTCTCACGGCCGGACTTCAGACCGCCTGGGTCCGCACGGAGAACGAGAAGTATCTGAGAGCGACGAAGTTCTGGGGGAAGCTCTTTCTGATCAACATCGCGATGGGTGTCGTCACCGGCATCGTGCAGGAGTTCCAGTTCGGCATGAACTGGTCGGACTACTCGCGCTTCGTCGGTGACATCTTCGGCGCGCCGCTCGCCTTCGAGGCGCTGATCGCCTTCTTCTTCGAGTCCACCTTCATCGGGCTGTGGATCTTCGGCTGGGACAAGCTGCCCAAGAAGATCCATCTGGCCTGCATCTGGATGGTCTCGATCGGCACGTTCCTGTCGGCGTACTTCATCCTCGCCGCCAACTCGTGGATGCAGCACCCCGTGGGCTACAGGATGAACAAGGCGCGGGGGCGTGCCGAGCTGACCGACTTCTGGGCGGTGCTCACCCAGAACACCGCGCTCAGCCAGGCATTCCACACCCTCGCGGCGGCCTTCCTGACCGGCGGCGCCTTCATGGTCGGCATCGCCGCCTTCCATCTGGCCCGCAAGAAGCATGTGCGCGAGATGAAGACCTCGCTGCGGCTGGGGCTCGTCACCGTCGTCATCGCCGGCCTGCTCACCGCGGTGAGCGGTGACACGCTCGGCAAGGTCATGTTCAAGCAGCAGCCGATGAAGATGGCCGCCGCCGAGGCCCTGTGGGACGGCCAGAACGGCGCGCCGTTCTCGGTGTTCGCCTACGGCGACGTCAGCAAGGGGCACAACACCGTCGAACTGTCCGTCCCGGGGGTGCTGTCGTTCCTCGCCGACGACAACTTCAACTCCTACGTCCCCGGCATCAACGACACCAACAAGGCCGAGCAGGCCCAGCACGGTCCTGGCGACTACCGGCCCATCATCCCCGTCACCTTCTGGGCGTTCCGCTGGATGATCGGCTTCGGCATGGCGTCCTTCGCCATCGGCATCGTCGGTCTCTGGCTGACCCGCAAGAAGTTCATGCTGCCGCAGCATCTGCGGGTGGGCGAGGACGAGGTGCCGCATCTGGTCCTGTTCAAGAACAAGGCGCTCGGACCGAAGCTCACCCCCTGGTACTGGCGCATCGCGATCTGGACCCTGGGCTTCCCGCTGATCGCCAACTCCTGGGGCTGGATCTTCACCGAGATGGGCCGCCAGCCGTGGGTCGTCTACGGCGTCCTGCAGACGCGGCACGCGGTCTCCCCCGGGGTGTCGCAGGGCGAGGTCCTCACCTCCATGATCATCTTCACTGCGCTCTACGCCGTCCTCGCCGTCATCGAGGTCAAGCTGCTGGTGAAGTACGTCAAGGCCGGCCCGCCCGAGCTGACCGAGGCCGACCTCAACCCGCCCACGAAGATCGGCGGCGACTCCCGTGACGCCGACAAGCCGATGGCCTTCTCCTACTAGGCCGAGGGAGCTGCAGTCATGGAACTTCACGACGTCTGGTTCGTCCTGATCGCCGTCCTGTGGACCGGCTACTTCTTCCTGGAGGGCTTCGACTTCGGGGTCGGCATCCTCACCAAGCTGCTCGCCCGTGACCGGCCCGAGCGCCGGGTGCTGATCAACACGATCGGCCCGGTCTGGGACGGCAACGAGGTGTGGCTGCTCACCGCGGGCGGTGCGACCTTCGCCGCCTTCCCCGAGTGGTACGCCACGCTGTTCTCCGGTTTCTATCTGCCCCTGCTGGTGATCCTGCTGTGCCTGATCGTCCGGGGCGTCGCCTTCGAGTACCGGGCCAAGCGCCCCGAGGAGAACTGGCAGCGGAACTGGGAGACGGCGATCTTCTGGACCTCGCTGATCCCGGCGTTCCTCTGGGGCGTCGCCTTCGGCAACATCGTCCGGGGTGTGAAGATCGACCAGCACTTCGAGTACGTCGGCGGTGTCGGTGATCTGCTCAATCCGTATGCGCTGCTCGGCGGCCTGGTGACGCTGACGCTGTTCACCTTCCACGGTGCGGTCTTCACGGCGCTCAAGACCGTCGGGGACATCCGGGCCCGGGCCCGGAAGCTGGCGCTGCGGGTCGGTCTTGTCACGGCCGTGCTGGCGCTGGTCTTCCTGCTGTGGACGCAGATCGACCACGGTGACGGCAGGAGCCTGGTGGCGATGGCCGTGGCGGTGATCGCGCTGCTGGCCGCCCTCGCGGCGAACCAGACGGGGCGCGAGGGATGGTCGTTCGGGCTCTCGGGCGTCACCATCGTGGCGGCCGTGGCGATGCTCTTCCTCTCGCTCTTCCCCGACGTCATGCCGTCCTCGCTCAACGCGGACTGGAGCCTCACGGTCACCAACGCCTCGTCGAGCCCGTACACCCTGAAGATCATGACCTGGTGCGCGGTGATCGCCACGCCGCTCGTGCTGCTCTACCAGGGATGGACCTACTGGGTGTTCCGCAAGCGGATCGGGACGCAGCACCTCGCTCCCGAAGCCGGTCACTGAGTCTGGCGGGAGGGGCGTTTCACGGAGTTTCACGTGAAACACCCCTCCCCGGACCGAAGGGCATGTTTCACGTGAAACCGATCGATCCTCGTCTTCTCCGGTACGCCCGGGCCACCCGCCTCTTCCTGGCGGCGGTGGTCGGCCTCGGCGCGCTGGGGGCCGGCCTGCTCATCGCCCAGGCCATGCTCATCGCCGAGGTGGTCGTCGGAGCCTTCCAGCACCACCTGTCGGTCACCGAACTGCGCACTCCCCTGCTGCTGTTGGCGGCGGTAGCGGCCGGTCGAGCGGTCGTCTCCTGGCTGACCGAACTCGCCGCGCACCGGGCCAGCGCATCGGTGAAGTCGGAGCTGCGCGGACGGCTCCTGGAACGAGCGGCGGCGCTGGGACCCGGCTGGCTCGGCGGGCAGCGGACCGGGTCGCTGGTCACCCTCGCCACCCGTGGGGTGGATGCCCTCGACGACTACTTCTCCCGCTATCTGCCGCAGTTGGGGCTTGCGGTGGTCGTGCCGGCCGCCGTGCTCGCCCGGATCGTCACCGAGGACTGGGTGTCGGCGGCGATCATCGTCGGCACCCTGCCGCTCATCCCCGTCTTCATGGTGCTGATCGGCTGGGCCACGCAGTCCCGGACGGACCGCCAGTGGCGGCTGCTGTCCCGGCTGTCCGGTCACTTCCTGGACGTGGTCGCGGGGCTGCCGACGCTGAAGGTCTTCGGACGGGCCAAGGCGCAGGCCGAGTCCATCCGGCGTATCACCGGCGAGTACCGCCAGGCGACCATGCGGACCCTGCGGATCGCGTTCCTCTCGTCCTTCGCCCTGGAACTGCTGGCCACCCTGTCCGTCGCACTGGTCGCCGTGACGATCGGCATGCGGCTGGTCCACGGCGACATGGACCTGTACATCGGGCTCGTCATCCTGGTGCTGGCGCCGGAGGCCTATCTGCCGCTGCGCCAGGTGGGCGCCCAGTTCCATGCGGCGGCGGAGGGCCTGGCGGCGGCCGAGGAGATCTTCACCGTGCTGGAGACCCCGCTTCCCGAGGCCGGGAAGGGCGCGGTGCCGTCCGGTGCGCTGGCCTTCGAAGAGGTCACCGTCCGCTATCCCGGGCGATCCGCGGACGCCGTGACGGAGGTGTCCTTCACGGTCGAGCCCGGCGAGACCGTCGCCCTCGTCGGACCGAGCGGAGCGGGCAAGACAACTCTGCTCAGCGTGCTGCTGGGCTTTGTGCGGCCCACCGGGGGCCGGGTACGGATCGGGGGAGCGGACCTCGCGGACATCGACCCGGAACAGTGGCGGTCACGGATCGCCTGGGTGCCGCAGCGGCCGCACCTGTACGCCGGGACGATCGCGGAGAACATACGGCTGGCGCGGCCCGACGCGGACGACGAGGCCGTGCGCCGGGCGCTGCGTGACGCGGGCGCGCTGGAGTTCGTGGACGCGTTGCCCGATGGTGCCGCGACCGAGCTCGGCGAGGACGGGGCGGGGCTGTCCGCCGGTCAACGGCAGCGGCTGGCCCTGGCCCGGGCGTTCCTCGCGGACCGGCCCGTGCTGCTGCTGGACGAGCCGACGGCCGCGCTCGACGGGGCGACCGAGGCCGAGATCGTGGCGGCGGTGCGACGGCTGGCCGTGGGACGCACGGTCCTGCTGGTCGTGCACCGTCCGGCGCTGCTGGGCGTGGCGGACCGGGTGGTGCGGCTGCCCGAGGCCGAGCCCGCCCGCTCGCACGGGGCGGGAGAAACCCCCGGCGCCCTCGCGCTGACAGGGCACCCGGGACCAGCCGATGGCGCGCCGGCCGCAGGCGTCCCGGCTACGGGCGTCCCGGGCGGTGCGGCCTCGGAAACGCCGGGCAGCGGCTCCGCCGCCGACGGCGACCGCTCCGGCCGCCCGGCGCCCGCTGTTCTCGCCCGGGTACGGGCCATGGCGGGCCCGCGTCGTGGCCGCCTCGCGCTCGCGCTGCTGCTGGGAAGCCTGGCGCTCGGCAGCGCCGTCGGGCTCATGGCCACCTCCGGCTGGCTGATCTCGCGCGCCTCGCAGCAGCCGCCGGTGCTGTATCTGATGGTGGCCGTGACCGCGACCCGGGCCTTCGGCATCGGGCGCGCGGTGTTCCGTTACGCGGAGCGGCTGGTCTCGCACGACGCCGTGCTGCGGATGCTGGCCGACACCAGGGTCGCGGTGTACCGGCGGCTGGAACGGCTGGCGCCCGCCGGGCTGCGCACCGCCCGCCGGGGCGACCTGCTGTCCCGGCTGGTCTCCGACGTGGACGCGCTCCAGGACTACTGGCTGCGCTGGCTGCTGCCCGCCGGGGTCGCGCTCGCCGTCTCCGCCGGGTCCGTGGCGTTCACGGCATGGCTGCTGCCCGAGGCGGGAGCCGCGCTCGCGGTGGGCCTGCTCGCGGCCGGCGTCGGCGTACCGCTGCTGACCGGCGCCGTGGCACGGCACACCGAGCGTCGGCTGGCGCCCGCCCGAGGGGTGCTCGCCACGCGCGTGACCGACCTGCTCACCGGCACGGCCGAACTCACCGTCGCCGGCGCGCTGCCCACCCGTACCGACGACGCGCGAAGGGCCGACGGCACGCTCACCCGGATCGCCTCGCGCGCCGCCACCGCCACCGCGCTCGGCGACGGTCTCACCGCCCTGATCTCCGGACTGACCGTGGCGGCGACCGCGCTGCTGGGCGCCCAGGCGGTCGCCGGGGGACGGCTGGACGGCGTGGCCATGGCCGTGGTCGTCCTTACCCCGCTCGCCGCCTTCGAGGGGGTGCTCGGACTACCGATCGCCGTGCGCTACCGGCAGCGGGTGCGGCGCAGCGCGGAGCGCGTGTACGAGGTGCTGGACGCGGCCGAGCCCGTACGGGAGCCGCGCCGGCCCCGGCAGGCGCCCGTCTCGCCGCTCCCGCTGGTCGTGAAGGGGCTCGCCGCCCGTCATCCCGGGCAGCACCGGGACGCGCTCGCCGGGCTGGATCTGACGCTGGAGCGGGGGCGCCGGGTGGCCCTGGTGGGCCCGTCCGGGTCCGGCAAGACGACCCTCGGCCAGGTGCTGCTGAGGTTCCTCGACCCGGACGCGGGCTCCTACACACTGGCCGGTGTGGACGCCGGCGCGCTGGACGGCGACGACGTACGGCGCCTCGTCGGGCTGTGTGCCCAGGACGCGCACCTCTTCGACAGCACCGTCCGGGAGAACCTGCTGCTCGCGCGGAAGGACGCCACCGAGGCCGACCTGCGGGACGCGCTCGCCCGCGCCCGGCTGCTCGACTGGGCGGACGGGCTGCCCGACGGGCTGGACACGCTCGTCGGGGAGCACGGGGCCCTGCTGTCCGGCGGGCAGCGGCAGCGGCTGGCGCTCGCCCGCGCGCTGCTCGCCGACTTCCCCGTCCTCGTGCTCGACGAGCCCGCCGAGCATCTGGACCTGCCGACGGCCGACGCGCTCACGGCCGATCTGCTGGCCGCCACCGAGGGCCGCACGACCCTGCTGATCACGCACCGGCTCGCCGGACTCGACGCCGTGGACGAGGTGGTCGTGCTGGACGGAGGCCGGGTGGTGCAGCGCGGGACGTACGCCGAGTTGACCGCCGTGGACGGGCCGCTGCGGGCGATGGCCGAGCGGGAGGCGGCGGCGGAACTGCCGGTCGGCGCCTAGCGCTCCGCTGGGTGCGCCGCGGTGTCGTCGGTTGTCTGCGGCGGCGTCATGGTTGGTTGCGCCGCGGTGTTGTCGGTTGTCTGCGGCGTCGTCGTGGCTGGTCGCGCAGTTCCCCGCGCCCCTTTGGGGCGCTGTCCGCCACGGGGTGTGGGTGCGGGTCCTGCTGGGCCATTGGCGGCAACCGGGGGCCTGGGCCTACGCGTCGAGGTGACCCGGGGCGCCCAGCGCGCCACCATGCCCCGCATGCGCCCATACCGCTGTCATCCGCTGTGCGCCCCGGCGCTGCTGTGCGCGCTCACCGTCCTCGCCCCGCCGCCCGCGCACGCGGCCCCGGACGGATCCGACGCCGCGCCCCGCTCCGGCGATGTGCCGGGGCTCAGCCTCAAGGTGGCGCGGCTGTACCGGGAGGCGGCCGAGGCGGCACGGCAGTACGAGAGGGGGCGGCGTGAGGCGGAGCGGCAGCGTGCCGGGGCCCTGCGCGCCGAGCGGCTGCTCGGCCGGGAGCGGCGGCAGATGTCCGTGCTGCACGCGGACCTCGGCCGGATCGCCCGCGCCCAGTACCGGACGGGCGGGGGGCTGCCGCTCACCGCGCAGATCGTGCTCGCGACCGGCCCTGAGCAGCTGATGCGCGGTCAGCGAGTCTTCTCGCGGACCAGCCTCGCGGTGAGCAACGCCGTCGACAAGAGCCGCCGGGCCGAGGCACGGCTCGCCGCCGAGGAGGCCAGGGCCAGGTCGGCCTGGCGGGCGGTACGCCGGCGGACCGGCGAACTCGCCGAGCTGCGGCGGGACATCGAGCGCAAGCTGGAGGCGGCACGCGGGCAGTTGCAGCACCGGGCGGACGACTCGGTCGCGGCGAGCCGGTGCCGCGCCGCCGTACGGCTGGACCTGCCCCTGCCGCGCGTCGAGGGCGCGTGGGTCGCGCCCGTGCGGACGTACGAGCTGTCCGCGGGATTCGGCCGCGGGGGCGAGCGCTGGGCGCACCGGCACACCGGGCAGGACTTCGCGGTGCCCATCGGGACGCCGGTGCGGGCGGTCGGCGCGGGCCATGTGGCGGAGGTGTCGTGCGGGGGCCCCTTCGGCATCCAGATCGTGATCCGGCACCCCGACGGCTACTGCACCCAGTACGCACACCTGGCCGCCGTCGCCGTGGAGGAAGGGGACCGGGTGGACACCGGGCAGCGGATCGGCCAGTCGGGCACCACCGGCAACTCGACCGGCCCGCATCTGCACTTCGAGGTGCGTATCACGCCGGAGGCGGGATCGGCGGTGGACCCGCTGTCCTGGCTGGCCGGGCACGGTGTGCGGCTCGGGTGACTACACCCGCTCGGCCAGCAGCCGCTCGATGACGGCCGCCACGCCGTCCTCGTTGTTGGCGTCCGTCCGCCCCGACGCGGCCGCCACCACGGTCGGGTGGGCGTTGCCCATGGCGTACGACCGGCCCGCCCAGGTCAGCATCTCGACGTCGTTGGGCATGTCCCCGAAGGCGACGACCTCGGCGGGCGAGATGCCGCGTTCGGCGCAGCACAGGGCGAGCGTGCTGGCCTTGGAGACGCCGGGGCCGCTCAGCTCCAGCAGGGCACTGGGGCTGGAACGGGTGACGGTGGCGCGCTCGCCCACGGCGAGCCGGGCCAGCGTGAGGAAGGCGTCGGGATCGAGTGCGGGGTGGTAGGCGAGGATCTTGAGCACCGGCTCGTCGCCGCCGGGTCCGCCGGCCGCGAGGAGCTGCTCGGCGGGCAGGAGGTTGTCGGGCACCTCCACGTGCAGCTTGGGGTAGGCCGGTTCCTGGTGGAAGCCGTACGTCTGCTCGATCGCGTACACCGTGCCGGGCGCCGCCTTGCGCAGCAGCCGTACGGCGTCCAGCGCGTTCTCCCGGGCCAGTTCGCGGATCTTCACGAACCGGTGGGCGCCCGGGCCGCCGTGCAGGTCGACCACCGCGGCGCCGTTGCCGCAGATCGCCAGGCCGTGGCCGTGCACATGGTCGCTGACGACGTCCATCCAGCGGGCCGGGCGGCCGGTCACGAAGAAGACCTCGATGCCCGCCTCCTCGGCGGCGGCCAGCGCGGCGACCGTGCGTGGGGAGACCGACTTGTCGTCACGCAGCAGCGTGCCGTCCAGATCGGTGGCGATCAGTCGGGGCGGGACGGCGGCAGTCGGGGTCTCGGGCTGTCGGGTCGCTGAGGTCACCGGGTCATTCTCGCGCATATGCCCGCACGGCCGTGCGGCGGTGTGCACAGATGAGACGCACACGACGTCGGGCAGGCGACGCGCGCATCGGGTCAGTCCAGTTGTGCCACGGCCTCCAGGGCGATCTGCTCGAAGACCTTCTCGTCGGCGGCGAAGTCCGAGTCGGGGATGGGCCAGTGGATCGCGATCTCGGTGAACCCCAGTTCCCGGTGGCGGCCGGCGAAGTCGACGAAGGCGTCCAGGGACTCCAGCGGCCGGCCGCGGTCCGGGGTGAAGCCGGTGAGCAGGATCTTGTCCACTTCGGCCGCGTCCCGGCCGAGGGCGGCGCAGGCGGCGGCCAGCTTGTCCGTCTGTCCGCGCAGCGCCTGGAGGGACTGCTCCGGTGTGCCGTGCTCGTACAGCGTGGGGTCACCGGTGGTCACCCACGCCTGGCCGTACCGCGCGGCCAGCGCGAGCCCGCGGGGCCCGGTGGCGGCCACCGCGAAGGGCAGCCGGGGGCGCTGCACACAGCCGGGGATGTCACGCGCCTCGTGCGCCGAGTAGAAGACGCCCTCGTGGGACACCGAGTCCTCGGTCAGCAGGCGGTCGAGCAGCGGCACGAACTCGGCGAACCGGTCGGCCCGCTCCCGTGGGGTCCAGGGCTCCTGCCCGAGCGCGGTGGCGTCGAAGCCGGTGCCGCCCGCGCCGATGCCGAGAGTGATCCGGCCGCCGGAGATGTCGTCGAGCGAGATCAGTTCCTTGGCGAGGGTCACCGGATGCCGGAAGTTGGGCGAGGTCACCAGGGTGCCCAGGCGCATCCGCTCGGTGGCCTCGGCCGCCGCGGTCAGCGTCGGTATCGCGCCGAACCACGGGCCGTCGCGGAAGCTGCGCCAGGACAGGTGGTCGTAGGTGTATCCGGTGTGGAACCCGAGTTCCGCGGCGCGCGTCCATGCCGCGCGGCCGCCCTCGGCCCAGCGGCGGTGGGGAAGGATCACGGTGCTCAGACGCAGGCTCATGCGTTCGAGAGTAAGGGGCGCCACTGACAGCGGGCGAACGGTCACGGTGCGCGGCCGTCCGGAGGCGTGCGGGCGGGGGTCCGGACGGGTGCGGGCAGGGGGTCCGGTCGGGTGCGGGCGGGGTTCGTTGCTGCGGCCCGGGGAGCGGAGGGCCAGCACGGGAGGGACCGGGGCCGTCAGTGCGGCGCGGGGAAGCTCAGGTAGCGGGGCGGTACGGCCTTGGTGAGCCACACGCCGTTCGCGCTGAGGTGGAAGACGTGGCCGTCGCGGTGCATGGCCGCGGCGTCGACCGACAGCACGACGGGACGTCCGCGGCGGGCGCCGACGCGGTTCGCGGTCTCGCGGTCCGCCGACAGGTGCACGTCGTGCCGGTTCATGGGGCTGAGGCCGGCGGTGCGGATCGCGTCCAGATTCCGGGCGACGGTGCCGTGGTAGAGGTAGGCAGGCGGGGTCGCCGGTGGCAGGCCGAGGTCGACCTCGACGCTGTGGCCCTGGCTGGCGCGGATCCGGGTGCCCTCGATCGCGAACCGCCGCTTGTCGTTGGTGGCCACGACGTGGTCGAGTTCCTTGCGGGTGAGCCGGAACCCGTGCGCCTCCGCCGCGGCGATCAGCATGTCGATCTCGACCCAGCCGCCCTCGTCGAGGGTGATGCCGATCCGCTCGGGCCGGTGGCGCAGATGTTTCGAGAGGTACTTCGACACCTTCACGGTGCGCCTCTCGTCTTCTGCTCTTGCGTCTCTCGTATTCACTCCCTCAGGGTGCCGGGAGAGACGTGGATCACGCAGGCAATTTTCACCCCTGAGGTTTGATCCACAGCCAAGTCCGGTTATCCACAGACGAATTGGCGAATCTGTGGACAACTGGCGGGCGATTCAGGCTGATTCGCCAAGATCATTGACTGAACGGTGACTTGTCGTCAGGCACCCAAGTGCCCTTCTTTCCCTCAGCGTTCGGCAGTGAGGAAGGCGAGCGACACTACGTAATCAGGCCCAACGAGCCGTCCCGTGGCCCGGATCGTCTCGGCCGGAACCGGCACGCAACGCGTCTCGCGTACGGCGTCCGAAGCCTTCCCGGGACTGGCTGCTCGGGTGATGAACGGCCCCAGCAGACAAGCCGGTTCGGCCCCACGGACTGCTGGGCATGCCGCCACGCCCGTGCGCCCGGGAGACCGTCTCCCGCCGAGGTCGTCCGTCACCCGATCTCACACCCTCGGCTGCACTCGGGCGATCCGGCGCAACACCCTTGGTGCGAAACGTGAGATGAGGTGCATACCGCGTGCCTCCGGGGTGACCGGGACCACCGCCTCGTTGCGCACCACCGACCGCAGGATCGCCTCGGCCACCTTCTCCGGCGGGTAGTTGCGCAGCCCGTACAGCCGTGCCGTGCGCTGCCGCCTGCGGTGCTGCTCCGCGTCGTCCACGCCGGTGAAGCGTGCCGTGGACGTGATGCCGGTGTGGACGAACCCGGGGCATATCGCGGTCACCCCGATGCCCTGGCCCGCGAGTTCGGCGCGCAGGGACTCGCTGAGCATGAGCACCGCCGCCTTGGAGGTGCTGTAGGCGGGCAGTGCCCGGGAGGGCTGATAGGCCGCCGCCGAGGCGATGTTGACGATATGGCCGCCCTGGCCGCGCGCGGCCATCCGTCCGCCGAACAGACGGCAACCGTGAATGACACCCCACAGGTTGACGTCCAGGACCGTGCGCCAGTCGTCCGGTGTGGTGTCGAAGAACGATCCCGACAGGCCGACGCCGGCGTTGTTGACCAGCACGTCCAGCACGCCGTACTCGGTGGTGACCTTCTCGGCGAGCTTTTCCATGGCTTCCTCGTCGGAGACGTCGGCGGTCTCCGCCCAGGCGGCCGGGGCGCCGAGCAGCCGGGCCGACTCGGCGGTGCGGGCGGCGGACGCGGTGTCCCGGTCGACGGCCACCACGCGCGCGCCGGACTCCGCGAACGCCAACGCCGTCGCCCGCCCGATGCCGCTGCCCGCGCCGGTGACCAGCACCAACTGCCCGCCGAAGCGGTCCGCGTACCGACCGGTGGGCCGCGTCGCCTGTGGGCGTCCGCTCTCGATCCGAGTGATGAACTCGGTGATCCAGGCGGCCAGTTGGTCGGGGCGTGTGCGCGGGATCCAGTGCTTGGCCGGGAGCGTGTGACGGGTCGACCGCGGAGCCCACCGCTCCAGTTCGTCGTACAGCTTCTCGGACAGGAACGCGTCCCCCAGGGGCGTGATGAGCTGCACGGGCGCGTGCGCATACGCGTCCGTGCGCGGACGGCGCAGCCGGAAGCGCACGTTGTCCCGGTACAGCCACGCGCCGTGCGCGGCGTCCGTGGGCAGCGACTTGGTCGGATAGTCGCCGCCGGGTACCCGCTCGGACCGCTCCAGGATCTTCGGCCAGCGCCTGCCGAGCGGGCCGCGCCAGGCCAACTCGGGCAGGACGGGCGTGTGTAGCAGGCAGACGTACCAGGACCGGGCGCCCTGGCCGAGGAGTTGGCCCACCCGGCGGGGTGTGGGACGCCGCACGCGCGCGTTGATCCAGTGTCCGACGTGGTCGAGGGACGGACCGGACATCGAGGTGAAGGACGCGATGCGGCCTTCGGTGCGCCGGACCGTGACGAACTCCCAGGACTGCACCGATCCCCAGTCGTGCCCCACCAGGTGCACCGGCCGGCCGGGGCTGACCGCGTCCGCGACGGCCAGGAAGTCGTCCGTGAGCTTGGCCAGGGTGAAGCCGCCGCGCAGCGGCCGCGGCGCCGTCGAGCGGCCATGGCCGCGCACGTCGTACAGCACCACGTGGAAGCGGCCGGCGAGCCGGGCGGCGACCTCGGACCAGACCTCCTTGCTGTCCGGATAGCCGTGCACCAGCACCACCGTCGGCTGCTCCGGGTCGCCCAGCTCCGCCACGCACAGCTCGACCCCGCCCGTGCGCACCCAGCGCTCCCGCGCGCCCTTCAGCACCGTCACCTGTCCTCCGCCCGGCACCCCGGTCCCCCACGCCCGAACCGGCTCGCGCCCTTCCCGTGCTCCCGGCCGTGTGCGGACTCCGCCCGGCCGTGTGGACTCCGCGTACCCCCGGTCGCCGGTCGTGATACTCGCCCGTAACCTGACACGGGTGAATGTGACAGTCGTCAGAGTCGGCGTCAACAGCAGGGGTGGCGGGCTGTGGACAACCGCGCGCAGCTCTCGGGACGGGCATCCCCTAAGGACCACGTACTACTCCAGGGGGACCTCAAGACGGCTCTCCGGTCTGACGACCGCCGTGCTCCGCGTCACTACCGTCGAAGCGTGACTGTGATCGCGACCGAAAGCCTGAGCAAGCGGTTCCCCCGGGTGACCGCTCTTGACCGGCTCTCCGTGGACGTGGGACCCGGTGTGACGGGTCTCGTGGGCGCCAACGGGGCCGGCAAGTCCACACTGATCAAGATCCTGCTGGGTCTGTCCCCCGCCACCGAGGGCCGCGCAGCGGTGCTGGGCCTCGACGTCGCGACCGAGGGCGCGGCCATCCGCGAGCGGGTCGGGTACATGCCGGAGCACGACTGCCTGCCGCCCGACGTCTCGGCCACTGAGTTCGTCGTCCACATGGCCCGCATGTCCGGACTCCCGCCGGCCGCCGCGCGCGAGCGCACCGCGGACACCCTGCGCCATGTCGGCCTCTACGAGGAGCGCTACCGCCCCATCGGCGGCTACTCGACCGGCATGAAGCAGCGAGTGAAGCTCGCCCAGGCGCTGGTCCACGACCCGCAGCTGGTCTTCCTCGACGAGCCGACCAACGGCCTCGACCCGGTCGGCCGCGACGAAATGCTCGGCCTGATCCGCCGCGTCCACACGGACTTCGGCATCTCGGTCCTGGTCACCTCCCATCTGCTGGGCGAACTGGAGCGCACCTGCGACCACGTCGTCGTGGTCGACGGCGGCAAGCTCCTGCGCTCCAGCTCCACCCGGGACTTCACGCAGACCACCACCACCCTCGCGATCGAGGTCACCGACAGCGACGCCCACCCGGACGGCACCCGCGCGGTGCGCGACGCGCTCCACGCGCGCGGGGTGGACATCCAGGACGAGGGCGGTGGCCTGCCCGGCGCCGGACACATCCTGCTGCTCACCGCGTCCGGCGAGGACACCTACGACCTGGTCCGCGATGTCGTCGCCGACCTCGGCCTCGGCCTGGTGCGCATGGAGCAGCGCAGGCACCACATCTCGGAGGTGTTCCGGGACGGCGAAGAGCAGCGGAAGGAGGCGGTCGGCCATGGCAGTTGAGCACCCTGCGGCCACGCCCTCGGGTCACCAGTCCCGCATCCACAACATCGGCTACCGCACCTACGACGGCCCCCGTCTGGGCCGTTCCTACGCCCGCCGATCCCTGTACTCGCAGTCCCTGCGCGGCGCCTACGGCCTCGGCCGCTCGGTGAAGTCCAAGGTGCTGCCGATGCTGCTGTTCGTGGTGATGTGCGTGCCCGCCGCCATCATGGTCGCGGTCGCCGTCGCCACCAAGGCGAAGGACCTGCCGCTGGACTACACGCGGTACGCGATCGTCATGCAGGCGGTCATCAGCCTGTACGTCGCCTCGCAGGCACCCCAGTCCGTCTCCCGGGACCTGCGCTTCAAGACCGTGCCGCTGTACTTCTCGCGGCCGATCGAGACCGCCGACTACGTCCGCGCGAAGTACGCGGCACTGGCCTCGGCGCTGTTCATCCTGACCGCGGCCCCGCTGACCGTGCTCTACGTGGGCGCGCTGCTGGCCAAGCTCGGGTTCGCCCACCAGACGAAGGAATACGCACAGGGGCTGGTCTCCGTGGCACTGCTCTCCCTGCTGTTCGCCGGTATCGGCTTGGTCATCGCGGCCGTCACCCCGCGTCGCGGCTTCGGCATCGCCGCCGTGATCGCCGTGCTGACCATCTCCTACGGCGCGGTCTCCACCCTCCAGGCCATCGCCGACGCGCAGGGCAGCACCGGCGCGATCTCCTGGATCGGACTGTTCTCGCCGATCACCCTCATCGACGGCGTGCAGTCCGCCTTCCTGGGAGCCACCTCCGCCTACCCGGGCGGGATCGGCCCGTCCAGCGGCGAAGGCGTGGTCCACGTGCTGGTCGCGCTGGGCCTGATCGCCGCCGCCTACGGCCTCCTCATGCGCCGCTACCAGAAGGTGGGACTGTGACCACGCTCTCCATCGACCACGTCTCCCGCTGGTTCGGCAACGTGGTCGCCGTCAACGACATCACCATGACCATCGGCCCCGGTGTCACCGGCCTGCTCGGCCCCAACGGCGCCGGAAAGTCCACCCTCATCAACATGATGGGCGGCTTCCTCGCCCCCTCCACCGGTTCCGTCACCCTCGACGGACAGCCGGTGTGGCGCAACGAGGACATCTACCGGCACATCGGCATCGTCCCCGAACGCGAGGCGATGTACGACTTCCTCACCGGACGTGAATTCGTCGTCGCCAACGCCGAGTTGCACGGCCTGGGCGACAAGGCCGCGAGCCGCGCCCTGGCCACGGTCGAGATGGAGTACGCACAGGACCGGAAGATCTCCACGTACTCCAAGGGCATGCGCCAGCGGGTGAAGATGGCCTCCGCGCTCGTCCACGACCCGTCGCTGCTGCTGCTCGACGAGCCGTTCAACGGCATGGACCCGCGCCAGCGCATGCAGCTCATGGAACTGCTGCGGCGCATGGGCGACGAGGGCCGCACGGTGCTGTTCTCCTCGCACATCCTCGAAGAGGTCGAGCAACTGGCCTGGCACATCGAGGTCGTCGTCGCCGGACGGCACGCGGCCAGCGGCGACTTCCGGCGGATCCGCCGCCTGATGACTGACCGACCGCACCGCTACCTGGTGCGCTCCAGCGACGACCGGGCCCTCGCGGCGGCGCTGATCGCCGACCCGTCGACGGCCGGCATCGAGGTCGACGTCACCGAGGGGGCGCTGCGCATCCAGGCCGTCGACTTCGGCCGCTTCACCACCCTGCTGCCGAAGGTCGCCCGCGACCACGGCATCCGGCTGCTCACGGTCTCGCCGTCGGACGAGTCCCTGGAGTCCGTGTTCTCGTACCTGGTCGCGGCGTAGGAGGCCGAAGATGTACGACCCCACAGTCGCCCGGCTCACCTACCGGGCCCTGCTCGGCCGCCGCCGGGCCCTCATCCTCGGCGCGCTGCCGCTGCTGCTGATCGTGATCTCGCTGGCCGTGCGGTCCCTCGCCGGAGCCGACGATCAGACGGCCTCGGACGTGCTGGGCGGTTTCGCGCTGGCCACCATGGTGCCGATCATCGGCGTCATCGCGGGCACCGGAGCGATCGGTCCGGAGATCGACGACGGCTCCGTGGTGTATCTGCTGTCCAAGCCGATCAAGCGGCCGGCGATCATCTTCACCAAGCTGATCGTGGCGATCGCGGTGACCATGGTGTTCTCCGCGGTGCCGACACTGATCGCGGGCCTGATCCTCAACGGCAACGGACAGCAGATCGCCGTCGCCTACACGGTGGCCGCGCTGGTCGCCTCGATCGCGTACGCGGCGCTCTTCCTCCTCCTCGGCACGGTCTCCCGGCACGCGGTGGTCTTCGGGCTCGTCTACGCGCTGGTCTGGGAGGCGCTGTTCGGCTCCCTGGTGCCCGGCGCGCGCACCCTCAGCGTCCAGCAGTGGTCGCTGGCCGTGGCCCACAAGGTCGCGGGCGGAGACCTGGTCACCTCGGACGTGGGACTGACCACGGCGACGGTGCTGCTGGTGGCGGTCACCGTGCTGGCCACCTGGTACGCGGGTCAGAAGCTGCGCTCGCTGACGCTGGCCGGCGAGGAGTAGGCGCCGGCTTCTTGACGGGGGCTTCACCTCGGCCCCGGCACACTGTGACAAAGGGGACGATCGGCTGGGAGGCACGGGGATGGCTGACGAGGCGCCGCAGTACGAGGCGGGCGGGCGGTCCGGGGACGAGGTGTGGGACGGGATCGTCCTGGACGACGACTTCATACGGGCTGCCGACCACTCCGAGCCGTCCGCGCGGGCCCGTATGCTCGCGGCCCGCTGGCGTGCGCAGGAGCCCGAACCCCAGCCATGGCGGTCGGACGACCCGCCGGCCGGATGGTTCTTCAGCAAGGCCCGGCGGCGCAGGTGGCGCCGCCGGTAGCCGAGTGCACGTCCGGCGCGGCGGCGGCCGGAACCGGGGCGGGCTCACGCGGGCCGGTCGGCGGGGCCGTGGCGATGGCCGGTTAATTCGGTGGCGTCCGATTCGGCGGCCCGGCACAGTAGTTGTGCCCGCACCGCCGGGAGGGACCCGGCGCCGCGTTCTGGGAGAGGAGCCGGGCGATGTCCATGCACGACAGTTCGCCTGGTTCCCGACAGGGCAGCCCGCGGCGGCCTCCGGAGTGACTACCCGCTCCGTATGAGCCCGCCCCGCACGGGGGGCTGCCCGGGGCGGCCGCTTCGAGCACGCGATGTCGCTCTCGCGTGGGCCGCCCACCCGGAGGATTGGCCGAGTGGTAAGGCACCGGCTTGCTAAGCCGTGGTCGGGCTGGAAAGCCCGCGCACGTTCGATCCGTGCATCCTCCGCGAGACGTTGTCACTGTGACTTGGCCGGGCTTCTTGGCTCGGGGTGGGTTCAGCAGGCCCCGGTGACCCGACCAGAGGCCGACTGCCCATCGCGGGCTACCGAAAGCGCCGCCGCCCGGGCACCACGGCCCCCGGCCCACCGCCGAAGCGAGACCGCCGCCTCCCGGACGGCTCCCGCCTCCGGGGGTGGCTCCCGCCCCCTCCGCTGCCTTCTGCCGCACGGGCGTGGTTTCCGCCTCCGGGCGTGGCTCCCGACCCCTGGGCGTGGTTTCCGCCTCCCGGCGCGGCTCTCGCCCTATGGGCCTGGTTTCCGCCTCCCGACGTGGCTTCCACCCCTCGGCGTGGCTTCCGCGGCGCGGCGTGGTTTCCGCCTCCGGGCGTGGCTTTTGCTGCACGGGTTGGCACCCGCCGCACGGGCGTGGTCTCCGCCCCCCGGCGTGGCTTCCGTCCCGGGGCGTGGCACCCGCCGCACGGCGTGGCTCTCGCCCACGGCGTGGCTTCTGCTGCACGGGCGTGGTTTCCGTCCCCGGGCGTGATTTCCGCCTCCTGGCCTGGCTCTCGCCCCCTGGGCGTGGTTTCCGCCTCCGGGCGTGGCTCCTGCCTCCCGGCGTGGCCTTTGCTGCATGGGTAGGGCTTCCGCCGCATGGGCGTGGCTTCTGCCGAGTCTGCGCTGCAGCCGGTTCGCGGACGCCGCTCTTTGGCAAGCAGGCAAGCAGCGGGGTGGGTGAGGGTGGTGCTGGGCTTGTCTTCGTGCCGAGTTCAGGGGAGGAGGCGTTCCAGGACGTGGGCGATGCCGTCCTCTTCGTTCGAGGTCGTCACCTCGTCCGCCACGGCCTTCAGCTGCTCGTGGGCGTTGGCCATCGCCACCCCGTGGGCCGCCCAGCCGAACATCGGGATGTCGTTGGGCATGTCGCCGAAGGCGATCGTGTCGGCCGCCTTCAGCCCGAGCCGGCGGGCCGCCAGGGAGAGACCCGTCGCCTTGGACAGGCCCAGCGGCAGCAGCTCGACGATGCCCTCGCCGGCCATCGCGACCGTGACGAAGCCGCCCGCGGCGCCCCGCGCCGCCTCGGCCAACTCGTCGTCCGACAGCTCCGGGTGCTGCACATAGATCTTGTTCAGCGGAGCGGCCCACAGATCGGCCGCGTCCGTGAAGGGCGTCGCCGGCAGCGCGCCGGTGAGCGTGTACCCGGGTCCGACCAGCACCTCGCCGTCCAGGCCGGCCCGGCTCGCCGCCAGGAACAGCGGGCCGACCTCGGCCTCGATCTTGGCCAGGGCCACCTGCGCCAGCTGACGGTCCAGGGTCACGGCCGTCAACAGGCGGTGCTCGCCGGCGTCGTACACCTGCGCGCCCTGCCCGCACACCGCGAGGCCCTGGTAGCCGAGGTCGTCGAGGACATGCCGGGTCCAGGGGACCGCGCGGCCCGTGACGACGATGTGCGCCGCGCCCGCCGCGGTGGCCGCGGTGAGCGCGTCACGGGTGCGCCGCGAAACCGATCCGTCCTCGCGCAGCAGTGTGCCGTCGAGGTCGGTGGCGACGAGTGCGTAGGGGAAGGCGGAGGTCACTTGGCCACTGGCTCCAGGACCTCCCGGCCGCCCAGGTACGGGCGCAGCACCTCGGGAACACGCACGGAACCGTCGGCCTGCTGGTGGTTCTCCAGTATCGCCACGATGGTGCGCGGCACGGCGCACAGCGTGCCGTTGAGGGTGGCGAGCGGCTTGACCTGCTTGCCGTCGCGGACCCGGATGGCCAGCCGGCGGGACTGGAACTCGGTGCAGTCCGAGGTCGAGGTCAGCTCGCGGTACTTGCCCTGGGTGGGGATCCACGCCTCGCAGTCGAACTTGCGGGAGGCCGACGCGCCGAGGTCACCGGAGGCGACGTCGATGACGCGGTACGGCAGCTCCAGCGAGGTCAGCCACTGCTTCTCCCACTCCAGCAGCCGCCGGTGCTCCTCCTGCGAGTCCTCCGGGGCGACGTAGGAGAACATCTCGACCTTGTCGAACTGGTGCACCCGGAAGATGCCCCGGGTGTCCTTGCCGTGCGAGCCGGCCTCGCGGCGGAAGCAGGGCGAGAAGCCCGCGTAGCGCAGCGGCAGCCGGTCGGCGTCCAGGATCTCGTCCATGTGGTAGGCCGCCAGCGCCACCTCGGAGGTGCCCACCAGGTACAGGTCGTCCTTGTCCAGGTGGTAGACGTCCTGTGCCGCCTGGCCGAGGAAGCCGGTGCCGGCCATGGACTGCGGCCGGACCAGTGCCGGGGTCAGCATCGGCGTGAAACCGGCCGCCGTGGCCTGGGCCATCGCCGCGTTCACCAGGGCCAGCTCCAGCAGGGCGCCGACGCCGGTGAGGAAGTAGAAGCGCGACCCGGAGACCTTGGCGCCGCGCTCGACGTCGATCGCGCCGAGCAGCTGGCCCAGTTCCAGGTGGTCCTTGGGCTTGAAGCCCTCGGCGTCGAAGTCGCGGATCGTGCCGTGCGTCTCCAGCGTGACGAAGTCCTCCTCGCCGCCGACGGGCACGTCGGGGTGGACGAGGTTGCCGAGCCGGACGAGCAGTTCCTGGGTCTCGGCGTCGGCCGCGTCGCGTTCCGCGTCGGCGGCCTTGACATCGGCCTTGAGCTGTTCCGCGCGCTTGAGCAGTTCGCCCTTCTCGTCGCCGGCGGCCTTGGGGATGAGCTTGCCGAGCTGCTTCTGCTCGGCACGCAGCTCGTCGAAGCGGACGCCGGACGACCTGCGCCGCTCGTCGGCGGACAGGAGGGAGTCGACGAGCGCGACATCCTCTCCACGGGCGCGCTGGGACGCGCGCACACGGTCGGGGTCCTCACGGAGCAGGCGAAGGTCAATCACGCGCTCAAGGCTACCGGTGCCGGGTTGCCGCCCACGAATCACTATTCCGGCGCGTTCCGAACCGCCACCTACGTTGAGTTATGCGGCATTTGCGCGGTGTGGCGAGATGAAGGCGATGCGTGGCGGTGTGTGGCGGTGTGTGGCGGTGTGTGTCAATGGCGACCGTCTCACTCCCCGGGACGAGGCAGGCGCAAGGCGTCGGGTTGACTCGAATCCCTTGTGGAGAGCGGGACTTGGGCGCTCGGTTGTCCACAGGAATCCACACCCCCGCAAGAGTTATCCACAGGCTGTGTGGAAGAACTGTGGATTTCGGAATTGATCACTCCGCAACGGCTGCCCGAGCCGAAGAATTCCCGGTGCAAACCGGGGTGGCACCCGCTTATGGGTGGAAACGGGTCGCCCCTGAAGATGAACCATGAGAAACGGGTGGACGAAGGGTGACCGGCATGGCGGTGGCCCCGCGCGGGCCGCCAGGGTGATTTGTCGACCGGCCGGCGCTCCCTTGTCGACTTGTCCCCAGGTCGAGAAGAGGGCCTGTGGATAACTCCTGTGGATAACGAAGATATGCAGGTAGGACTGGCTAGAAACGACCGTCCTGGCACCGCGCCACCCAGTCGGCCGCCGCCACGAACTCCGCGTCCGATGTACCGGGCGGTGTGGGCCGCACCCCGTCCGGCCCGACGTCCGCCCGCGGGTACGAGCCGAGGTACCGCACCTGGAGACAGATCCGCTTCAGCCCCATCAGGGCCTCCGCCATCCGGCGGTCGGAGATGTGCCCCTCGGCGTCCACACAGAAGCAGTAGTTGCCGATGCCGGCACCGGTGGGCCGGGACTGGAGCAGCATCAGGTTGATGCCGCGGGTGGCGAACTCGCCGAGGAGATCGCGCAGTCCGCCCGGGTGGTCGTCGCGCTGCCACAGCACGACGGAGGTCTTGTCCGCGCCGGTCGGAGCGGCGGGCCGGGCCGGCCGGCCGACCAGCACGAACCGTGTCTGCGCGTTCTCCGCGTCGTGGATCCCGGTCTCCAGCGGGACGAGGCCGTACCGGGCGGCGGCGAACTCGCCCGCGAAGGCGGCGTCGTACCGGCCCTCCTGGACCAGGCGGGCGCCGTCCGCGTTCGACGCGGCCGACTCCCAGGTGACGTCCGGCAGATTGGCCCTGAGCCAGTTGCGGACCTGCGGCTGGGCCGCCGGGTGGGCGGTGACCGTCTTGATGTCCGACAGCTGGGTGCCGGGCCGCACCAGCAGCGCGAAGGTGATCGACAGCAGCACCTCGCGGTAGATCATCAACGGGGCGCCCGCGACCAGCTCGTCCAGGGTCGTCGTGATGCCGCCCTCGACCGAGTTCTCGATGGGCACGAACGCGGCCTCGGCCTCACCGGTGCGCACCGCGTCCAGCGCGGACTGCACGGACACGTACGGGATCAGCTCCCGGGTGGCCGCCTCCGGAAGCGTGCGCAGGGCGACCTCGGTGAAGGTGCCCTCGGGACCCAGATACGCATAGCTCGCTGGCATGACCTCACCCTAATGGGCGCAGGCGAGCCCGGCCCACGCGTCTCGTCACAGACCCTCCAGGGAGTGAACCGACGCCCCCCGGGGTCTCAGCCCTCCAGCAGCCGCTGCCCCACGTACTCGCCCCGCGCCGCGCCGCCCGGGACGGCGAACAGGCTGCTCGCCTCGTGCCGGATGAACTTCGACAGGGCGTCACCCCGGTCCAGCTTGCGCTGCACCGGCACGAAGCCGCGCAGCGGATCCGCCTGCCAGCAGATGAACAGCAGCCCCGCGTCCGGCGTCCCGTCCGGGTCGAGGCCGTCGTGGTAGGAGAACGGGCGCCGGAGCATCGCCGCGCCCCCGTTCTGGTCGGGCCGGGTGATACGGGCGTGCGCATTGACGGGGACGACGTAGGTGCCCTGGCCGTCGGCCTTCTCCAGGTCCATCTCGGTGGTCTCGGTGCCCCCGGACAGCGGTGCCCCGTCGGACTTGCGGCGCCCTATGACGCTCTCCTGGGCGGCGAGGGTCAGCTTCTCCCAGTCGTCGAGGAGCATGCGGATACGGCGTACGACGGCGTACGAGCCGTTCGCCATCCAGGCGGGCTCGCCCGACGCGGGCACGAAGATCCGCTTGTCGAAGTCCGCGTCCGTCGGCTTCGGATTGCGGGTGCCGTCGATCTGGCCCATCAGATTGCGGGCCGTCATCGGGTGGGCGGTGGCGCCGGGGCTGCGGTTGAAGCCGTTCATCTGCCAGCGCACGCGGGCCGCGGCGCCGGCGTCCTTCTGGATCGCGCGCAGGGCGTGAAAGGCCACCAGGGCGTCGTCGGCGCCGATCTGCACCCACAGGTCGCCGTTGCTGCGCGCCTTGTCGAGCCGGTCGGAGGAGAAGTCGGGCAGCGGATCGAGGGCGGCCGGGCGCTGCTTCTCCAGGCCGGTGCGGGTGAAGAAGTCGTGCCCGAAGCCGAAGGTGATCGTCAGCGAGGACGGGCCGGCGTCCCGGGCCACATCGGTGTCGTCATGCGCGGCCGGCTCGCCCGCCATCAGCCGTTCGGCCGTCGCCGACCAGCGGCGCAGCAGGGCCGCCGCCTCCCGGCGGCCCGCGCCCGCCACCAGGTCGAAGGCGATGAGGTGGCCGCGGGCCTGAAGGCCCTCGGTGATGCCGGGCTGATGTTTCCCGTGAAACATCGCCCGGCCGGCGCCCAGCGAGGTCAGCGGCGTGGCCTGGGCGGGCGCGGCGGCGTAGCCCACGGCCGCGCCCGCCGCGCCGAGCACCGCACCGGTGGCGCCGGCGGTGCCGAGCAGCTTCCGCCGGGACATCCCCGTCACGGTGCCGTTGCGTTCCGCGGCGGGTTCCTCGGGGGCGGTCACGTCGGAGCGTGTGGTCTGGTCAGCCATGGTGCGGTTCAGCCGATCTGCGCGTTCTTGGAGACGGTCGTCTGGTCGATGTCGGAGGTCCGCACGGTCACGGCGATCTTCCAGTCGCCGGCCATGGGGATCTGCACTCCGCTCGCCGACCAGTGCCCGGTGGTGATGTGGTCGGGTGTGACGGGCAGCGGCCCGATCTTCTTCGCGTCGAGGGTGAAAGCGATCTTGACCTCGGGGATGTCGAAGGCCCGGCCGTTGGGGCGCTGCACATAGACATGCAACTCGTTGCCGCCCACGCGCGCGGGGTCGAGATCGATCCGCACCAGTCCCTTGCCGTCCTTGCCGCCCGTGTCGAAGGGCATGTCCAGGGTCAGTGCCCCGGACGGGTCCGACGCGGAGGAGTCCGACGCCGAGGAGGACGCGGACGACGACTGGGCGGCCTGCGCCTCCAGCTCCGTACGGCCCGGTTCGGTCTGCGTCAGCGCGGTGGTGACGGCGAGCAGGACGACGGCGACGCCCGCCTCGGCGAGCACCGAGCGGCGCAGGCCGAACCGGCTCGGGTCGGCGTCCCGCAGCCGCTTCTGCCGGGCGGCGTCCACGGCGGCCCGCTGCCGGGCCAGCTGGGTGGCGCGCTTGCCGTCGCCCGCACCGCCCGCGGGCGCGGCCGCGGCGGACCGCGCGGACCCGGCGGACGCGGACTGCTCCTTCCTGGCCTGCGCCTTCCCGGACGCCGAACCGGCCACGTCCATGAGCCGGGCCGTCCACCGCCGGGAGATCGACGCGATACCGACCAGCAGCACCACAAGACCGATCTTGACGAGCAGCAACTGCCCGTACCGGGTGTCGGTGAACGCCGACCAGGCGCCGAGCTGCCGCCAGGACTGGTAGATGCCGGTGGCGACCAGCGTGAGCACGGATGCGAAGGCGACGGTGGAGAAGCGGCGTACGGCGGCCTCACCGACCGGCGTTCCGGCGGGTGCCCAGTACAGCGAGACGAGGAGGGCGACCAGACCGCCCAGCCAGGTGGCGACCGCCAGCAGGTGCAGCACGTCGACCGGCATGGCGATGCCCGGCTGCAGACCGGTCGAGGCGTGCTCGGCCATGGCCCAGCTCGCCGCGAGCCCGGCGGCCACCACGGACCCGCCGACCGCGAGCCCGAAGGTCAGATCGCGCTTCTCCCCGTCCTCGCGCTTGTCGTAGGCGCCGAAGAGGACGGCGATGAACAGCGCGGCGGCGGCGAGCAGCAGCAGCCGGGAGACCAGCGCGGCCCCGGTCTTGGTCTGCAGCACCTGACCGAGCAGGTTCAGGTCGAAGATGTCGCCGAACGTCCCGGAGCCGGTGTAGGAGCCGCGCAGGAGCAGCAGCCACAGCGTGGCCGCGGTCAGCGCGACCCATCCGCCGACCACCAGCCGCTGCAGCGCCCGCACCCCGGAGCCGCGCTGCCAGCAGGCCAGGACGAAGGCAGCCCCGCCCACCAGCACGATGAAGCCCGCGTACGACACATAGCGGCCGAACCCGTAGAGCCAGCCGACGACCCCGCCGCCCACGGTCTCACCGGACACCGAGACCGTGGTCGTGGAAGGGGCGCCCACGGAGAAGGTGTAGGCACCGGCTACGGGATGGCTGTCGGCGGAGACGACCTGGTAGGCGACGGTGTACGTGCCGTCGGCCAGGCCGGCGACGAGCCGCACCGAGTACGTCGTGCCGCTCACGTTGGACGGCTCGCCGGAGTCGACCCGCTTGCCCTTGGGGTCCAGGACCCGCAGTGAGCCGCTGCTCATCGACACCTGCTCGGAGAAGGTGAGCGACACCTGGTCCGGCGCCTTGTCGACCACCACCCCCTGTGCGGGGTCGCTGCCGGTCAGCGCGGCGTGCGCGGAGGCCGGACCGGCGCCGGCGAGCAGCGCGCCGGTGACGGCGAGGAACAGCAGCACCAGGGTCCGCATGCGGGGGGTGATGGTCCGCGTCAAGGGTGGTCCCTCCTCAGTGTCCGGTCGACGGGTTGTACGTGGCCGACTTCACCGGCATCTCGACGGTGAGGGGGCCGGATTCGGCGAAGTCCAGCCGAAGCGTGATCGTGTCGCCCTGCTTCGGCTTGCGCTTCAGGCTCTCGAACATCAGATGGTTGCCGCCGCTGCTGAACACGAGTCGGCCGTGGGCCGGGACCGTGAAGGAGGCGGCCTCCTGCATGGCCCCGCCGGTGGTGGAGTGCAGGGTGACCCGCCCGGCCACGTCGCTGCTGGCCGAGGTCAACTCGTCTTTCGTACCGCCCTTGTTCACTATCGTCAGGAACCCGGCCGCCATGTCCGCGGAGACCGGCTGCGGCATGTAGGCGGAGCCGACCGAGAGGTCCGCCGCCGAGCCGCCCTTCGCCTCGCCCTTCGCGTCGTCGGAGCCGCCGCAGCCCGCGAGGGCCAGCGCGGCCGCGAGCGCGGCGGCGGGCACGGCGAGACGCCTCACGGTTTTGCTCCCTTGACGATCTCGGGGAGGTCCTTGGTGTAGTCGTCGACCGTGGCGTCCTCGCCGTAGAGCAGATAGCCCCCGTCGGTCTTCGGCGAGAACGCGACGACCTGCGTGCCGTGGACGGAGACCAGCTTGCCGTTCTTGTCCTTGGTCGTCGGTTCGATGGAGATGCCGAGGGAGCGGGCACCGGCCTGGACGGTGGGGAAGTCGCCGGTCAGGCCGATGAACCGGGAGTCGATGCCGTTGAGCCACTTGCCCAGCTCGGCGGGGGTGTCACGGTCCGGGTCGGTGGTGACGAACACCACCCGCAGCTCGTCCTGTTCCGCCTTCGGCAGCGCCTTCTTGGCGACCGCGATGTTGTTCATCGTCAGCGGGCAGACGTCGGGGCAGTGCGTGTAGCCGAAGTAGACCAGCGTGGGCTTGCCCTTGGTCTCCGCGCGCAGGTCGTACTTCTTGCCGTGCGTGTCGGTGAGGACCAGGTCGGGCTTCTCGAACGGCTTGTCGAGGATGGTCACGGCCCTGGCCGAGCCGGACTCCTCGGAGACCACGGCGATCGGCGACTTGCCGTCGTCCCCGCTGCCGCAGGCGGAGAGGGTCAGGGCGGCGGCGGCGAGCAGTCCGGCCGCGGTGAACGTCTTCTTGCGCATAGAAAAATGTCCCAGATGTGAGATATCCGGCGGGCGCCGGGGGTCGTGCGGGGGTCGCTCGACCCCCGGTGCCCGCCGCTGGTGAACAGGCTCAGGCGGTGGTCCGCCGGCGCCCGGCGGCCACGCCGTACCCGACGCCCGCCACGCCGACGACGATGCCGACGATGCCGAGCACACGTGCGGTGGTGTCACTGCCGCCGGAGGAGTCGGTGGCCTTGGTGTCGGCGGCGGCGTTCTCGGTCTTGCCCGCGGTGTCCGCCTTGTCGGAGGCGGCGTCGGCGCCCGAGGAGTGCCCGTCCTGCCCGGCGGCCGACAGCGCGAGGACCGGGGCCGGGTTGTCCGGTTCGGCCTGGCCCTCCTGCGGCACCTCGATCCAGCGCACGACCTCCTTGTTGGAGTACGTCTGGATCGCCTTGAACACGAGCTGGTCGGTGTCCTCGGGCAGGGCGCCGACGGACAGCGGGAACTTCTGGAAGTAGCCCGGCTCGATGCCCTTGCCGTTGGCGGTCCAGGTGACCTTGGTGACGGCCTCGCTGATCTTCTCGCCGTGCGATTCGAGGGGCTTGTCCAGCTTGGACCTGGTGACCTTCACGTCCCAGCCGGCTACCGGCTGCGGCATCACCGAGGCCAGCGGGTGGTCGGCGGGGAGGTTGATCTCCAGCTTGGTGGTCGAGGCGTCATCGCGCTCGTTGGGGACCTTGAAGTCGACGACCGCGTAGCCGCCCTTGGCCGCCGTGCCCTCCGGCTGCACGGACACGTGCGCGAAGGCGGGGGCGGACAGGGCGAGGACGGCCGAGCCGGCGACGACGGTGGCGGCGGCGATACGAGAAGCCTTCATGGCAGACAGCACTCCACTCCGAGTGAGTTCCGGTGGTTCCGGTCAGGAAGAGGGGCGCGCGCGGTGCACGCGCGCGTGCCGCACGACGGCGGCCGGCCCTGTCCTCTCCTTCCGGGTTCCGGTGGAGCGGCGGTCCGTCGCGTCAGGCGGCGAGGACGACTGCGGCGGCGGCCGGGGGGCCGCGCCGGACCACCGTGTGCTGGAGTGCGATCGTGTGCGGGGCGGGCGCTCGGTCCCGCGTGCGCCGGTGGCGCGGACCCGGGCCCGGTTCGGTGCACAGGCCACCCCGCAGCGCGCGGGTCAGCGCGAGCGCCCCGCGCAGGGACCGTACGAGCGCCGCCTCGGCGACTCCGTGCGCCGACAGTTCCATCAGACGCAGCAGCGCCACGTCGCCGCGGCGCAGCAGCCAGCCGACGGCGACCGCCGCGAGGACATGGCCGAGCAGCATCGGCAGCGACGGCAGCAGCGCATCCGCCGACGAAGCGGCCGAAGCGGCCGAACCGGCCGAGCCGGCGGGGTCGACCGCGTGGTGCACGGCGCCCGAACCGTTGATGACCTGGGCGTCGGCCAGGATCCGGTAGGCGTGGGCCGGGGTGATCGCCGCCGCGCCGGCGCCGCACACGAGCCGCGCGGCCTGTTCGACCAGCGTGGCGTCGCTCATCCCGCCCATCGAGCCCATCGACGTCATCGAGCCCATCGACGCCGTCGACCCGGTCGAGCCCGCCGACACCGCGCCGGACGCCATGGCGGCCGTACCGTGCTGACCCAGCCCGAACAGCACGTGCAGCGCGGTCTGACCGACCGCCAGCAGCGCGGCGATGCCCGGCAGCGAGCGTGCCCGGCCGGCGAGCGGCGCCACGAGCACCATCGAGCCCAGGAAGCCGGCACCCAGCGTCCACAGCGGAACGGAGGCGCAGGAGGCCAGCACGTGCCCGGCCGCGGCCAGCGCGACGCAGGCCGCGGCGAAGACCGCGGCCCGCAGGACCCGGAGTTGGTGTCCGGAGCGCGCCGTGCGCGGCTGGGGGGCAGACATGGCGGGCTCATCATCCCACTGGAGCCCCGCGTGTCCCACGGCAGGTCCGAAAGTCCCCCATACACCGATTCCTGGCGGAACGCATCCGCCGTATGGGCGGCGTCACGTCACGGGTGTGCTTACACCGGCGTGCACGCGGCAATACGTAACGGTATGTCGAGCCGCGGCCAGGAGGCTGGAGCATGAGCATCTGGTGGTCACTCCATCTGCGCCGCGAAGCCGCGAGCGTTCCCCTCGCCAGACGGTTGCTGCTGGGGACCATGGAGACGGCAGGTGTGGACCCCGACATCTCCTACGACCTGTCCGTCGCCCTGAGCGAGGCCTGTGCGAACGCCGTCGAGCACGGCGGTGACAGAACGCGCGGCGCCTCTGAGGCGTACCGCGTGACCGCCTACCTCGACGGCGAGAAGTGCCGCATCGAGGTGACCGACTCAGGTCCCGGCTTCGCGCGACCCCCTGCGGTGCGCGCCCCGCGCGTGGACGCGGAGCACGGCCGCGGGCTGTGCCTGATCCGGGAACTCGCCGATCATGTGCACATCGGCGACAAGCCGGGGCGCGGCGGCACGGTGGTGAGCTTCGACAAGATGCTCAAGTGGACCAGGGACCCCACCCTGCTCACGGCATGACGACCGGCACCCGGTGACTTCCCGGTGCCCCGCACAGCCGCCCCTCGGCCTGCGCCGCCGCGCCCGGCCATCCGGCTACGGCGTCAGCCCTTCAGCGTGGTCATCCACGCCTCGACCTCGTCGGAGCGGCGTGGCAGGCCGGCGCTGAGGTTCCGGTTGCCGTCGTCGGTGACGAGGATGTCGTCCTCGATGCGGACGCCGATGCCGCGGTACTCCTCGGGCACGGTCAGGTCGTCGGCCTGGAAGTACAGGCCCGGTTCGACGGTGAGCACCATGCCGGGTTCCAGGACGCCGTCCACGTACGACTCGGTGCGCGCGGCGGCGCAGTCGTGGACGTCCAGGCCGAGCATGTGGCCGGTGCCGTGCAGGGTCCAGCGGCGCTGCAGGCCCAGTTCGAGGACGCGTTCGACGGGGCCCTCGGCCAGGCCCCACTCGACGAGCCGTTCGGCCAGTACGCGCTGGGCGGCGTCGTGGAAGTCGCGGTACTTGGCGCCCGGCCTGACGGCCGCGATCCCGGCCTCCTGGGCGTCGTACACGGCGTCGTAGATCTTCTTCTGGATCTCGCTGTAGGTGCCGTTGACCGGCAGGGTGCGCGTGACGTCCGCGGTGTAGAGGGTGTGGGTCTCCACGCCGGCGTCGAGCAGGAGCAGGTCGCCGGAGCGCACGGGGCCGTCGTTGCGGACCCAGTGCAGTGTGCAGGCGTGCGGTCCGGCCGCGCAGATGGAGCCGTAGCCGATGTCGTTGCCCTCCACGCGCGCGCGGAGGAAGAACGTTCCCTCGATGTAGCGTTCGCTGGTCGCCTCGGCCCTGTCGAGGACCTTCACGACGTCCTCGAAGCCGCGCACGGTGGAGTCGACGGCCTTCTGCAGCTCGCCGATCTCGAAGTCGTCCTTGACCAGCCGTGCCTCGGAGAGGAAGACCCGCAGTTCCTCGTCGCGCTCGGCGGTGACCTTGTCGGTCAGCGCGGCCTCGATCCCGGCGTCGTACCCGCGCACGACGCGGACCGGGCCGGTGGCCTCGCGCAGCCGGTCGGCCAGCTCGCGCACGTCCGCGGCCGCAATCCCGTACAGCGCCTCCGACTCGGTGAGCGAGTGGCGGCGGCCGACCCACAGCTCGCCCTGGCCGGAGAGCCAGAACTCGCCGTTCTCGCGGTCGGAGCGGGGCAGGAGGTAGATCGTCTCCCGGTGGCCGTCGGCGGTGGGCTCCAGGACGAGCACGCCGTCCTCGGTCTGGTCGCCGGTGAGGTACGCGTACTCGACCGACGCCCGGAAGGGGTAGTCCGTGTCGTTCGAGCGCACCTTCAGGTTGCCCGCGGGCACGACCAGGCGCTCGCCCGGGAACCGGGCGGACAGCGCGGCACGGCGGCGCGCGGTCTGTTCTGCCTGCGCGATCGGCTTCAGATCGTGCAGCTCCGTGTCGGCCCAGCCGGACTTCATGTTCTCGGCCAGCTCGTCGGAAACGCCCGGGTACAGGCCGTTCTTACGCTGCTTGATCGGCTCCTCCGACTCAGTCTCCGGGGTCTCCGGGTTGAGTTCGTCGGCCACGGTCATCCTCCTCGATACGGCACGGATCCTCCCCCGAGCACTCGGCGCTCTGGGCTCCGCCCGAGCAGGGGGACCTTCATCATCGTACGGTCGTACCGCGCCGGACCTTGGGGCCGGACGACCTGTTATGCCCGGTCATACGCCCTCCGCACGGACCCACCCGACGGAAACGCCCACCGGGACCGGCGTTCGCCGCCAGCGGTGGGCACGGCGTTTCGGCGGCAGCGGCGGCTCGGAGCACGTTCGGCCGAAGTGGCGCTTGTGACGGTGTCCGGCCGAAGCGGTGGTCGGGGCGGTGTTCGGTCGGCGCGGTGGGCCGGGACCACGTCCGGCTGAACCGGCGGGCTGGGACCAGTTCGGCCGAAGCGGCGCGGTCAGGACGTCGAAGTGGTGGTCGGGGCGGTGTTCGGTCGGCGCGGTGGGCCGGTGTTCCGCCGGTGGTCAGTCGAAGCGTGCGGCCAGCAGTACGACGTCCTCCTCGCTGTCCGCGGCGCCCTGCCCGTCCGGCAGCATGGCCCGCAGTACATGGTCCGCGAGGGCACCGGGATCGCGGCGCAGCGCGCGCGGCGCCCCCGCGCCCGCCGCGTGCAGCCGGGCGAAGGCACGGTCCATGGCGTCGCCGGTGCGCCGCAGCAGCCCGTCGGTGTAGAGCAGAACCGTCTCTCCGGCCTCGGCCTGGATCTCCGCGCTAGGCGCCTCCCAGCAGGCGAGCATTCCCAGGGGCGCGGACACGGAGGTCTCCGCGAACTCGGTGCGCCGCTCGCCGATCAGCAGCGGTGGGCTGTGGCCGGCGCCGGCCAGGGTGACCTTGCGCAGCGCCGGTTCGCAGTAGGCGAACAGGGCGGTGGCGGAGCGGGCGGGCTCGGTCAGGCGCAGCAGCAGTTCGAGGTCGGACAGGACGGCGACCGGGTCCTCGCCCTCCATCACGGCGTACGCCCGCAGGGACGCCCGCAGTCGGCCCATCGCGGCGACCGCGCTCGGGCCGGACCCGGTGACCGAGCCGACCGCGAGGCCGAGCGCGGCGTCCGGCAGCGGCAGCGCGTCGTACCAGTCGCCGCCGCCGCGCGGGCCGCTGCTGTGCCGGGCGGCGAGCTGGACGCCGGCCACCCGGGGCAGCCGGGAGGGCAGCAACTCCTCGGCGACGGTGGCCATGCACGCGCGCGTGCGTTCCAGTTCCAGCAGCCGGGCCAGGTGTTCGGTGGCGTAGCGGATGTACAGGCCGGCGAGGTGGCGCTGCCGCTCGTGCGGCTCGGCGGGTTCGTCGTAGAACCAGACGGCCGCGCCCAGACGGCCGGCGGCCGGGGTGGACAGCGGCAGGGCGTAGCTGGCGGCATAGCCGAGGCGTACGGCCACCTCGCGGTGGCGGGGGTCGAGGCCGTCCTCGGCGAACAGGTCGGGGTGGGCGATCTCGCCGGCGCCGCCGGGCAGTCCGGCCGCCGTGTCGAGGAGCCCGCCGTAGGGCAGGGCGCCGCGGGGCACGGTCTCCATGTGGCCGAGATCCGACCGGGCGAGGCCCAGGCCGACCGTCCTGCCGAGGCCGCGGCCGTCGTCCGGTTCCAGTACGACGAGACCGCGCCGGGCGCCCACGAGGGCGGCTCCGGCGCGCAGCAGTTCCTGGAGTGCGGGGTCGAGCGAGTCGGTGCGGGCGAGACGTTCGGTGAGTTCGTGAAGGGTCGTGAGGTCGGAGACCCAGCCGGCCAGCCGGTCCTGGAGGAGGGCGCCGGGCGGCGGGGCGTGGGGGACGGAGGTCTTCGTCACGGGAGGCGTGCCCGGGGCGGCGGTGACTGGCGCGACAGTGTGTGCTGGCGTGGGGAGTGTTGAATCGATTCCGGCCACTTTCGGAGGGTGCGGGGCGTTCATGGCGTCCGGCCTTCAGACCGGTGCGTATTGCTCCATAGCATCGCAAACCCCCATGTCATTCTGCGCCGCTGGCAATGTCTCCACATGTACACGCACTCGTGAGGGGATGTCCAGCATTGTCCTGCTGGGATTCCTGGTGTCCACGGGTCTGTTGTGGGTTTTCGCCGGACCCCTTGCGCAATGCCAAAGTTGGCTCAAAACTGCCTCGGGTATCGGTTCATTGCGGTCGACTGGCCTTGCTCCACGGAGCGTCACAGCGGTCGTGATGGGTACGTACTCGGAGAAGGCCAGGGGTGGTTGGGGGTCACCCGGAACCTGGCGACGGACCCGGGCGTCTTAACCACCGACGACCGTGCCCCATCCTCCCGTGGCGGAGGCGAAGAGAGACAAGCGTGACGGCAGAGCGCCGGACTTCGCCACCCCCACGCCGCGGCCGTGTTGTTGACAGACGCAGTAAGGGCGCGGAAACGGCCAACGCTCGACCCCTTGGGGATCCCCTTGCCCGGAGCAGGGGTGTGATGCGCCAACAGGTACGCACAGTGAAGTGATCGACACATGATGTGATGTGGTCCACGGTGTTGCCAGCGGTGCAACGGAAAGGAACGAGCGCTCATGCGCGAGATCCTCGGAAGGCGACGCAGGCTCCTGTCCAGGCGGAACGGCGGGGGGCCTGACCTGGTCAGCGCGGCCCTGACCTTCGCGGCGGAATGGCAGTGGCCGGTGCTCCCGGGCGTGGCACCGGACCCGCAGGGCCGGGCCCGCTGCGCCTGTCCCGACCCGGAGTGCACCGTGCCCGGTGCGCACCCCTTCGACCCCGGCCTCCTCGCGGCCACCACCGATGCGCGCATGGTGCGCTGGTGGTGGGCCAACCGGCCCGAAGCGCCCATCGTCCTCGCCACCGGAGGCAAGGCGCCCTGCGCGGTCAGCCTGCCGGCCCCCGCGGCGGCCCGCGCCCTCGACGCCCTCGACCGCCGCGGCATGCGACTCGGCCCGGTGATCGCCGCGCCCACCCGATGGGCCCTGCTCGTCAAGCCCTACTCCATGGAGCAGCTGGGCGAACTGCTCTACGCCAAGGACTTCGTCCCCGGCTCGCTCCGCTTCCACGGCGACGGCGGCTACCTCGCCCTGCCCCCGTCCGAGACCGGCCAAGGCGCCATCCGCTGGGAGCGCGCCCCGCTGCCCGGCTCGGCCGCGCCCTGGGTGCCCGATGTGGAGGCCGTGGTGGACGCCGTGGTCGACGCGCTCACTCGTACGGGTGTGAGCGCGCCCGAGTTGTAGGGGTGTCGGGCGCGCGCGGCGCCCGGCGCCCGCGCCCGCTCGTTATCGTCCGCCCATGAACGTTCGTCTGCTCGCCCTGGCGGGCATCGCGGCATGCTCGCTGGCACTGCCGCTGGCCGTGGCCTCCGCGGGCCCCGTCGGCGACGCGGGCGGAGCGGCCGTACGCCGTTCCCCGCAGGAGGCGGCCCACGGTGCGCCGTACGAGCCCTCGTACGACCGTGTACCGCGCGACGCGCGTGACGACGAGAAGAACTCACCCGCCGTGCCCGGCCAGGCTCCGATGCTGCTCGGTCTGGGCCTCGCCACGGCCGCCCGCTGCGGCCCGGAACTCTCCTCCCCCGACGGCATCGAGGCGCAGACCTGTGTCCTGACCCAGGGCGCTGACACCTGGGCCCGTACCTACTACCGCAACGCCACCGGGGCCGCGCTGGACTCCGTGCTGAGCCTCATGGGGCCCGGCGACCGCACCGTGCGGATGCACTGCTCGGTGGGCGCCGACGACGTGCCCGGGACCTGCGAGACACCGCGGGAGCGCACCCGGGGCGCGCTGGACGGATACACCGCGGTCACCGAGTTCTCCGAGCGCAGGGGCCAGGGGCCGCTGCTGCTCAGGTCGGGCAGCAACTCCGGTGCCTTGGACGGCAGTTGACGTAGGACTGCGCTGCGTACCGCGCGGCAGGGCATGGAAAGGCCCGGTTGCTGGCGACGGGGGATGCACCAGCAACCGGGCTACTGGAACGGTAACAAGAGATCGGCGGTTCGCAAATTCCGCCTTGGCTATTCGGACACCGATTTCCCTGTCCCGACGGGGAGTTGTGACAGGAGTCACCTCACGTGGGGAACCGGTGTGCGGCCGGGCCGACCGGCCGGCCGCACACCGGGATGGCACCCGGCATCAGCTGAGGGTGACCTGCCGGTTGGTCAGGCCCCCGCGGGCGCGACGCTCGTCCGCGGTGAGCGGTGCGTCGGTGGCCAGCGCGGCGGCGAGCCGCTCGGCGAACTCGGCGGCCGGCTTCTCCACGTCCTCGGCCGAGACGGTGCTCGGCAGGTCCCAGACCGGCACGGTCAGCCCGTGAGCGCGGAACGAACCGACCAGGCGGGTGCCCTCGCCGAGGCTTGAGCGGCCCGCCGCGTGCAGCCGGGCGAGGGCGTCCAGAAGACGCTCCTCCGGGTGCGGCATGACCCAGCGCAGGTGGTTCTTCTCCGGGGTCTGGCACCAGTACGCCGCCTCCACGCCGGCCAGTCTCACCGTGGGCACGGCCGCGGCGTTGGCCCGCTCCAGGGAGGCGGCCACGTCCGGAGTGGTGCTCTCCGGGTCCGGGACCCAGAACTCGAAGCCGCTGTGCACAACTGGCTCGAAGGCGCCCTCGGGGTCGAGGAGATCCTGCAACCGCGGCCCCTCGGCCGGGGCGCGGCGGCCCTGGACGGGCGTGCCCGGCTCGGCGGAGAGGGCCCGCTGGAGGGTGTCGGCGAGGTCGCGGCTGATGTCGCCGGACGCCGTGTCGTTCTGCAGGCCGAGCAGCACCGAGCCGTCGTCGCGGCGCAGGGCCGGCCAGGCCATCGGCAGCACCGTCGCCAGCGTGACCGACGGAACGCCCTCGGGCAGGCCGTCCTTCAGGGGCAGTTCGACGGTGGCCGCGGGCACCAGCTCGCGCATCGCGACCCAGTCGCACTCACCGGGCAGGCCCTCGAAGGGACGCTGCACCAGCTCGGTCGCGGCATGCGCGGCGGCCCGGCCGTGGCACGCCTTGTAGCGGCGGCCGCTGCCGCAGGGGCAGGGCTCGCGGGCGCCTACAACCGGAACCTGCCCGTCAGCGCCTGCGGCGCCGACTCCGCCCGGGGTCTGCGGGCGCTTGGCCTTCGTCTGGGGTCGCTTTTTGGCCATGGTGGGTGTCTCCCGGTTACGGCTCATCTCGTACGGGCGGAGCCTAGCCGTTCGCGCCGCGACCGGCCGGGACCTGTGGACAACGCGGCCCCGGCCGACGCAACGACTCTCCGCCGACCCCGCCCGAACGCCCGAGTTCCCACGATCCCAGCCGCCCCGCAGCCCCGCGGCTCGCGCGCCCGCGGCCGGGGAAACCGGCGGTTTGCGTGCGCGTGGTTCGCGAAGCGACCGTAGGTGAAGGGCGGACCGCGGGTGAACCAACCGACCGCAGTCGGCGGAGCCGGCCGTAGGTGAACGGTGTGGCGGGCCGGAGGTCAGTCCACGTCTTCGAAGGCGTCCGCCAGGTCGAATTCGGGGAGTGCGGAGACGGCCGGTGCCGCGACCCGCGCGGCGAAGTCGTCCCGGCGGTGCCCGGCGTCCGGATCGTGTACGTCCGCGTGGACGACGACCCACACGGTGACCTCGCCCCGGGTGTCGTCCCGTACGCCCCAGTCCGCGGCCAGAGCCGTGATGATGTTGAGCCCGCGACCGCCGTGCGCGGTGACCGACGGGGTGGCCGGAGCCGGGCGGGTCGGACCGCCGCCGTCCGTGACCTCGACGATGAGCCGACCGCGCGGGTCCACGCGCCACGCGGCCCGGACGTCCCCGTCCCCGGCCGACGCGTCACCCAGTGGTCGCCCGTGTTTGCAGGCATTGCTCAAAAGTTCGGAAAGGATCAGTACGGCGTCGTCGATGACCGATTCTGATACGCCACCGCCGCGCAGTTGCTCGCGCATCCGATGTCTCGCTTCCCCCACGCCCGCAGGGCCATGGGGAACGGCCATGCTCGACGACGTGGGCACTTCCTGTGCCACCACCAACGCCACCCCCGAGACCTCCTTCGCCCCACGCCACGGTGTGGATGCCCCACCGGCCTGTACCGGAAACCGGCCAATCCGCGGCCGGTGACGCATTCGCAACGATCGAATACGGACGGAACGCGCCGGAGCACTCCCCGTGACGGAGTCGTAGGAGTGTGGCTTGATTTCGATGCTGTGGCCGAGAGGGGAGGATGCTTCAGGCGTGCGGATGGGGTCAAGGGGTGTGAACCGGCCCTTACGAGATGCTTCGCAACACAGGTACTCGCCCGGTGCCGCGGCGTGTCACCGGCCGAGCCGGCGCAGCACCGCGCGGGGCCGGTTGGTGATGATGGCGTCGACGCCCAGCTGGACGCAGAGGTCGACGTCCTCGGGCTCGTTCACGGTCCACACGTGCACCCGGTGACCGGCCCGCTTCAGCCGCTCGATGTACGCCGGATGGTTGCGCACGATGCGGATCGAGGGGCCCGCGATCCGGACGCCGGCGGGCAGCCGCCCGTCGCGCAGCCGGGGCGAGACGAACTGCATCAGGTAGACCGTCGGCAGCGTCGGCGAGGCCGCCCGCACCCGGTGCAGCGAACGCGCCGAGAAGCTCATGACCCGCACCTGCGCGTGCTCGGCGGCGGCCGGGGCGTCGAGCCCGAACCGCTTCAGGAGCAGCAGCAGCCGTTCCTCCACCTGCCCGGCCCAGCGCGTGGGGTGCTTGGTCTCGACGGCCAGCTCCACCCGCCGTCCGGCGTCCGCGACCAGTTCGAGCAGCCGCTCCAGAGTGAGCACGGAGGTGTCCGCGCGGTCCTCCGGGCGGACCTCCCAGTCGGGCTCCTCGTCCCGGCCGCGCCAGATCTCGCGGTTTCTGCGGGAGCCGAAGTCCAGGGCGGACAGGTCGGCCAGCTCCAGGGCCGACACCGCCCCGCGACCGTTGGACGTACGGTTGACGCGCCGGTCGTGGACGCAGACGAGGTGGCCGTCCGCGGTCAGCCGTACGTCGCACTCAAGGGCGTCCGCACCGTCCTCGATCGCCTTCTTGTAGGCGGCGAGGGTGTGCTCGGGGGCGTCCTCGGAGGCCCCGCGGTGGGCGACGACCTGGATGTGGTGCTGTGGTGCGTGGGTCACCGCGTCATGGTCCCATCGTGAGGGGGTACGCGCGGAGGCACGGGCGCGTATGCGAAGCGAACGGTGGCGCCGACTTCGCTCCGGAATGGAAATTTTGTCAGAAAAGACCTATATAAAGGGTGGTCTCGGACCCACAGCCACCGCTTATGGTGCTCTGACGGCCCATGGGAAAAGCTGACGTCAGACAAGAGCACATGCACAGCTGCATCGCGCCGGACCGTGAACAATCATGAATGCGCGTGACCGAGTGCGACCGAGAACAACAGCCGTGGATCGAGGAGAAGAGCTGTGAGCACCGAGAACGAGGGCACCCCGGTACCCCCGGCCCCGTCCGCACCTCCCGTGCCGGTGGCATCTCCCGCTGCTTCCCCGCAGGCAGCCCCGCCCGCGGGGAACGCGCCGACGGCCCCGATCCCGCCGGTGCCCCAGGGCGCCCCCGGCGCGCCGGAGCACGACGGGGCACCGGCCGCGTACGCCTCGGCCGGCCCGTCCGGCGGAGCGTCGGCCCCCGGGCCCGCCCCGGACGGCTCCTGGCCGCCCCCGCCCCCCGCCACGCCCTCCTACGCGGACGGCGGCGCGGGCGCGGGTTCCGGCTGGGGCTCGTCGTGGCAGCAGCCCGCGCCCAAGCCGCGCAACGGGCGCGGTGGAATCGTCGCCGCGGTCCTCGCGGCCGCGCTGGTCGCGGGCGGACTCGGCGGCGGGCTGGGCTACACCCTGGCCAAGAACAACGACGACACCGGCTCCACCACCGTCTCGGCCACCGACAACGGCAGCGCCTCGCAGGTCAAGCGCTCCCCGGGCACGATCGCGGCCGTCGCGGCCAAGGCGCTGCCCAGCACGGTCACCATCGAGGCGGAGGGCGCCAGCGGCCAGGGCGGCACCGGCACCGGGTTCGTCTTCGACACCCAGGGCCACATCGTCACCAACAACCACGTGGTGGCGGAGGCCGTCGGCGGCGGCAAACTGACCGCCACGTTCCCGAGCGGCAAGAAGTACGACGCCGAGGTCGTCGGCCACGCCCAGGGCTACGACGTCGCCGTCATCAAGCTCAAGAACGCCCCCTCCGACCTCAAGCCGCTCGCGCTCGGCGACTCCGACAAGGTGGCCGTCGGCGACGAGACGATCGCGATCGGCGCCCCCTTCGGCCTGTCCAACACGGTGACGACCGGCATCATCAGCGCCAAGAACCGGCCGGTCGCCTCCAGTGACGGCAGCGCCAGCAGCAAGGCGTCCTACATGAGCGCCCTGCAGACCGACGCGTCCATCAACCCGGGCAACTCCGGCGGCCCGCTGCTGGACGCCGGCGGCGCGGTCATCGGCATCAACTCCGCGATCCAGTCCAGCAGCAGCGGCGGACTGGGCGGCTCCGGCCAGTCGGGCTCCATCGGGCTCGGCTTCGCCATCCCGATCAACCAGGCCAAGTACGTCGCCCAGCAGCTGATCAAGACCGGCCAGCCGGTCTACGCGAAGATCGGCGCGTCCGTCTCCCTGGAGGACACCACGGACGGCGCGAAGATCACCGACCAGGGCACGTCCGGCTCGGCGGCGGTGGAGGCGGGCGGTCCCGCGGCCAAGGCGGGGCTCAAGCCGGGCGACGTCATCACCAAGCTGGACGACACGGTGATCGACAGCGGTCCGACCCTGATCGGCGAGATCTGGACCCACAAGCCCGGCGACAAGGTTACCATCACCTACGAGCGCGGCGGCCAGGAGCACACGGTCCAACTGGCCCTCGGCTCCCGCGAGGGCGACAGCTGACCCCCACGCGCGTGTGCCGACCGGTTAGTCTTGTCCCCGCGTTGCCCACACCGCAGCGCGGGGAGGCGTGCCCGAGCGGCCGAAGGGAACGGTCTTGAAAACCGTCGTGGCAGCGATGTCACCGTGGGTTCAAATCCCACCGCCTCCGCGCTGAGAACAGCGCAAACGGCCCCCGACCTGATGACTCGGTCGGGGGTCGTTCGCGTGCTCGGTGTGCTGCGGCTGTCCTTTTCTGCGGGGTCCGGCAGAAGCGTCGGCTCGTGGTCAGCGCGTTCTGGCAGGAGTGGGCACCGGGCCGCCTCGTCGGCGCTGCCGTACGGCTCTGACGCAGTATGTGGTCAGGGCGATCAGGCCGGCGGCGAACGACGCCTGTGCCCACACTCCTCCGGTGCCGTAGGGAATCAGCGGCCCGATCGTCGGGGTGACCCCGAGCACCGCGGCGCCCAGCAGCAGGGCCACCAGTGCGGGGGCGTAGCGCGAGCGGGCCACCGCTAGCGCCAGGGGAATGGCGAAGACCAGGGGGGTGAAGAAGAACAGCAGGTGGAACGGGTCGGCGCGGGCGTCGACGAACTCGTCGGGGCCGGCCAGGGTCTCGAACACGGTGACCGAGCCGGCCACCATCGGTACTCCCATGGCGAGCGCGGACAGGGCCATGGTGCGCCGCGCTCGCGGCCCGACCGGCGGAAGGTCGGGAGGCACGGCGAGGACGAAGAGCGCGGCCAGGGCCAGTCCCACGAGGGCGTTGCGGTGCTGGGTGAAACCGTCGGCGCCGTCGGTCCATTGGACCAGCGGCAGCGACACCAGGGCGCCCAGGAGAGCGAGGCCGGCGCTGATCCGGGCGGCGGTCCAGCGGCCGGCGAGCGCGCAGACCAGGACGGCGATCCAGGGGGCGTGGGCGGCGGGGGCGTAACCGGGCTCGCCGTCCCAGGGCAGCGGGGGCAGTTGCCACACGACGAGCAGGGACGCGGACAGGGCGGTGCTGACAGCGATCACCGCGGGTGCCGCGGCCGCCAGGAGCCGGCCGCCCGGCCGGGCCGAGTCGAGGCAGGTGCGCAGTCGCAGGGCGTGGCCGACGACGGCGGCCCGCTCCACTGTTCCCGCCCACCGTCCGCGCTCGGCCTCGACCTGGTCGATGGCGGTGCTGACCTCGTCGGCGAACTCATGGCGGCGGGCGGGCGGATACAGACGCGTCGTCCAGTGCTGTGGCGATGTGCTCATGACGTGGCTCCTCCCGGCTGGGGGAACGTCATGCCGAGACGGCGTGCGGCTTCGTCGGCCGTGGAACGCAGGCGGGCGGCCTCCGTGGCGAGACGTTCCGTGCCCTTCTCGGTGAGCGCGTAGGTGCGGCGCATGCGGCTGTCGACGATCTCCTCCTTCTCGACGCGGACGAGTTCTTCCTTGAGGAGGCGGTCCAGGGCGCCGTAGAGGGTGCCGGCCCGGAGCCGGACCCGGCCTTGGGAGATCTTCTCGACCTCCTGCATCAGGCCGTATCCATGGCGGGGCGCATCGGCGAGGGCGGTCAGGATCAGGAGCGTCGGCTCCCTCAGGGGTTGGTCGGTCACGCGAGCAGCATATACCGGTTGACGGTATATCCCGTACGCTTGAGCCATCGAGGAGTACCCGATGCGCGGCAGGTGCCCGGAGTCCGGCCATGCGGCTGGGCCGCCGGCCTGATGACCGGCGGCCCAGGTGTGCACTCCCTTGAGGGATCAGATGCGTGGGCGCCGTCTGCCGGCGTGCCCGGCCACGGCGACCGTGACGGCGCCGGCCAGTACCAGGGCGAGGCTGCTCGCTGCCAGGCGTCCCGTCGGCAGGGACGCCCCGGTGTCGGCGAGATGGCCGCCCGGCCAGTGCGCGCTGCCGCCCATGCCGCCCGGCTTGTTGCCGGCACCGCCCGGCTTGTGGCCGGAGCCGTGCCCGCAGCGGCGTTTGACGTACTTGTCGGTGACGGAGACGCGGCTGGTGACACCGGCCTGGACCGTGATGCTCCTGGGCGTGATCGTCATCTCGGCGAGTCTGACCTTCTTGTTCTCGCCGGTCGTGCTCTCCGCGACGGTGCAGTGCGTGCCGGCCGGGACGCCGCTGACGACCGGCTGACGGTATGTGTCGGCCCCCGTGCCCGCCTCGATGACGAACCGCCGGTCGAACGTGCCGCCCGGCACATCGCAGTCGAGCCGGATGACCACCTCTCCCTGCTTGCCGGCGCCCGGACCCTTGATGGTCTTGTCGACCTCGACGTCACCCGCGGACTGCTCGAAGGTGTCGGTGACGGTCGCATGCTGGGTCTCGTCGGCCACGATGGTGACCGTCGCCGGTTCGATGACGGGGCTGCCCACCTGGGCGACCTGGTCGTTGTCGCCGCCCGTGGGCTCCGTGATCGTGCAGGTGCTGCCGGCCGGGATGCCGCCGATCGTCCGGTTGTGGTCGCCGGCCGTCGCCCCGGCCGGGATGGTCACCGTGTGGTGCTGCTCCTGGCCGGTGTTCGGATCATGGCAGAGCACATCGATGGTGATCTCCCCTTGGTGGCCCGCTCCGCCGCCGAGGATCCGCTTGGTGATCTGCACACCGCCCGCGGCGAACCGTTCGAGCACCGCGCCGGCCCGCACCACCAGCTCGGTCTCCCGGGCCAGGATGAGTTTCTGGGCGTCGTCCAGTCCGGGGTTCGAGCCGTCGTAGAGCAGGACCGTCCCTTCCAGCACGGTGGCCGTCCGTTCGAGGACGAAGCCCTGCGGCTCCGTGTCGGAGACGCTGCGGGCCCACAGGCGCGTGCCGGGCTCCACCACGTCGCCGTCGTGGAGCTGGTTGATGCCTTCGGGGTCGGTGTAGACCTCGATGCCGGTCACCCTGATCGTCGCGGGACCGTCCGAGTTCACCGTGAACGGACCGACGATCTCCCCGGTCGACGGCGCGGCCAGTTCCGAGGGCGTGACCGACAGTTCGGGTCGTTCCGGTTCCGCGCTCGGCCCGTTGGCCAGCGTGTCGGCGACGATGGCCGCGGTCAGCGAACGGATCGGGCTGGCGGTGTCCAGAACGTATCGGTCGGTGAGGAACCAGATGGCCGCCTGCACCGCGGCGGCCCGCTGGGAGACGCTGACCGATGACGGTTCGTCAGTGGTGGGGTAGTAGTGCTGGAGGATGTACTCGACGTAGCCCAGGTTGGGGACGTGTGTCTCACTCCACTCGCCGAGTTCGTAGTTCACTCCGACCTCGGTGGAGGTGTTCAGGTCGATGCAGTACGTGAGGCCGGAGTGCCCGGTGAGCCGGTCCTGGATCGTGATCGTGCCGGCGAACGCGGGATCGTGGGGCGTGGACCCGGCGGGAATGGTGGCGGGATAGCCGGCGAGCGGGTTGAAGTCCGTGGGCGCGACGGAGCCGGTCACGGTCGATCCGGCCCCGGTGCCGGTGATGGTCGCTTCGGTGAACATGCCGGGCGGGTCGTTGTACACCGGGGTCGGTTCGAACTCGGCATGTGCGGCGGTGGGGTTGCCGAGAACCATGAGCGCGCCCGCCACACCGACCACGAACGTCTGGGTGGCCCTCTTGGCGAAGGACCGGCAGAGCTGGAGCGCGCGGTTGCGATGCCTGATCAATATGTCCTGTTTCCTACGAGGTGGAGGAGCACCGAGACGACGGTTTCCGCCCCGTATCCTTGATCGCTTCCTATAAGCAGGACATACCTTGACAGATCGTCATATGTAGGTCCCGGTGGCGTGGCACGCACCTGGGATCGTCCACACGTACGATGGAAGGGGCCCGCGATCCGGCGCTCCTGACAGCCACCCGGCGCCCTGGCAGCCCCGGCGCCCTGCCGACCCCGCGTCCGTCGTGCGCCGGTTCAACGAGCGCGCCCTTTGCCGCTCGCGTATCTCCGGCACCGGCCGTTACGGCCGGTGTCCCGTCATCCGTGCCGCCGACGCGATCGTCGCCCGCGCCTCGCGCTCCGAGAGGCCGGTGTTGAGGGCCGCCTCGACCAGCGGGGCGACGAGGGCGGGCCCGATGCCGTTCTCGTAGGCGCGGCAGGCGGCCCAGAACAGGCGGGTGTTGCGCTGGCCCTCGTGGGCCGCGAGGACGAACTGGACCAGGCCCCTGCCGTGGTCACCGGATGCCCAGGGCGCCGGATGCGGCGCGCGGGGCGGCGGCAGGAGCAGGCGCAGCAGGGCGGGCGGGCAGGGCGCGGGTGCCAGGTGGGCGGTGCCGGGCGCGGTGGCGTAGACGCCGTGGTCGGCGCGGGATCCGGGGCCGACGAGGTAGCCGCCGGCGCCCCGGATGTCGATGCCGGGGGCGAGCCGGCCCGCCGAGTTGGGGACGACGGCGTCCGGCGGGCCGGTCAGCCAGACGTGACGGCCGCCGCTGGGCGTGAGCACGACGACGGTCTCGGGGATCGTGAACAGATGGCGCAGGGCGAGTTCGCGCAGGGCGGCCGAGGAGTCCGTGCCGGACTTGGTGTCGAGGTCGATGCCTATGAGGTGGTGCGGGGGCAGTCCGCAGGCGATGCCGTAACCGGTGGCCCAGGGCGCGGCGGCGAACAGTTCGCGGATGCGCGCCGGATCGGTCGAGGCGTCGTACACGCCGTGGCCGAGCCGGCCGCACTCGCCGTGGCAGGGGGCGGGGTCGGGCTGGTCGCGGTGCGGGGAGCGCAGGGCCGGGAGTTTCGTCCGGGACAGGGGGATGACGGCCAGTCCGCGTTCGGCGGCTGACAGGGCGTGCGCGAGGGCCAGCGTCGTGGCCTGCCGGTCGGTGGTGGCCATGGATCCATGTTCGTACACGCGTTCGAAAAAAGGAAGAGGGGGTCGCGGCGACATGCCGAGTGGGGCGGGTTGGCCGGAAATGTGCCGAAACGATTCACCGCTTGTGTCGCTTGAGTCCGAGAAGTCCGTACTGGGTGCGATGGCGCCAAGAGATCACTAAAGACGTCGAAAGGGGTTTATCGACTTGTCATCACGCTTGAGTGCTAATTGGGGCCTGTGGGGAGTTCGCCGGGGATGCGATGGGCAACTCTGGATTCGCGACGTCGTGCTCAACCGCCCGGGAGGTCGGCCAACTTCCCTGGCAGCAGATGTACTTCGTGAATTCCCGTGCTCCCGGCCGGTCGGCCGGTGGGTATCGTCCTGGAGGAACAACATGGCAAGCATCCGTACCGCCCGTGTTCTCGCCGCCGTCTCCGCGCTCCCGCTCGCAGCCGTCCTCTTCACCGGCGTCGCGAGTGCGGACAACGGTGCCATCGCGGACGACGGATCGAACGCCGGCGTGGCGAGCATCCTCGGCAGCGGTGTCGGCCGCAACAACACCGGCAACTCGTCCACCACGCAGCAGAGTGCGGTCGGCTACGGCGCCTCGAACCAGAGCAACACCGCTCAGGTCAGGGGCTCCGCGTTCACCGCCATCCAGCAGGGGAACAAGAACATCAACATCCACTTCACCCGCCTGTGGTGAGGCGCGACTGACCTCCTGCGGGGGGTGTGCTTTCGGGGTCGCAACACGTCTGCGCGGCGGTGCTTCGGTGCCGCCGCGCAGGCGTTTTCCGTGCTTTCCGCCGTCCCGCGGCGACCTTGACACCCGACAGTTTCTGACGGACAGTCAGAAATCGTCGTTCGTACGGGCCAGGACCGGGCCCGTACGAGTCCCGTACCGGGCCGGGAGGTTCCCCCGCCGTGCACCTCGCCCCCACCGAACGCCAGCAGCGGCTGCGCGCCGAACTCCGTGCCTACTTCCGGGACCTGCTGCCGACGGCGCCCATCGGGCCGCGCGAACGGCGTGCGCTGCTGCGCCGCATCGGCGCCGACGGCCTGCTCGGGCTCGGCTGGCCCGTCGAGTACGGCGGTCAGGGCCGGGGCGCGGACGAGCAGTTCGTGTTCTTCGACGAGGCGTACCGGGCCGGCGCCCCCGTCTCGATGGTCACCCTGAACACCGTCGGGCCCACGCTCATGAAGTACGGCAGCGAGGAGCAGAAGGCCCGCTTCCTGCCCCGGATCCTCAGCGGGGAACTGACCTTCGCGATCGGCTACAGCGAACCGTCCGCCGGGACCGATCTGGCGTCACTGCGCACGCGGGCCGTGCGGGAGGGCGACGGATGGCGGATCGACGGGCAGAAGACGTTCACATCGGGCGCCCAGCACGCGGACTGGATCTGGCTGGCCTGCCGCACCGATCCCGATGCGCCACGGCACCGTGGCATCTCGATCCTCCTCGTCCCCACCGACGCGCGGGGGTTCTCATGGACCCCCATCGAGACCGTGGGCGGGCAGACCACGACCGCCACCTACTACGACGGGGTGCGCGTCCCGGTCGGCAACCTCGTCGGGGCCGAGAACGGGGGCTGGTCGCTCATCACCGACCAGCTCAACCACGAGCGGGTCGCCCTCGCCGCGGTCGGCATGCAGGCCGAGGACTTCTACGCCGCCGCGCTCACCGCCGCACGTACCCCTGATCCGGTGACCGGAAGGCGTCGGATTGACGAGCCGTGGGTGCGTGCGCAGCTCGCCGAGGCACATGCCCGGCTGGCTGCGACACGCCTGCTGAACTGGCGTTTGGTGGGCGATGTGGGGGCGGGTCGGCTCGCGCCGGGCGACGCCAGCGGCGTGAAAGTGGCGGGAACCGAATCGGCGGTCGCGGTGTATCGAATATGCCAGCACGCGATCGGGACGGACGGGCTGGCGGGGACGGTGCGATCGGGGTCGCCGGGTGCCTTCGGGGACGGCGAGCTCGAAAGACTGAACAGGGCGGCGCAGATCAACACGTTCGGGGGCGGGGTGAGCGAGGTGCAGCGGGAGATCGTCGCGACGATGCGGCTCGGGATGACGAGGGGGCGGCGGTGACCGGTGCGGAGGGGGAGGCGGTGCGGGCGGGGGCGGAGGCCGCGGTGACGGCGGCGGAGAAGGAGGGGGTGCGGGTAGAGACGGAGGCTGAGGGGACGGCGACCGTGGCGGGTGCGGGTGCGGGTGCGGGTGCGGGTGCGGGTGCGGGTGCGGGTGCCCGTGGGCTGGGCGTGGGCACAGGCGTGGACGTGGTGGTGGGGGCAGGCGCGGGTGCGGAGGACGGGGGGAAAGCCGTGGGAGGCACGGGAGCCGGCGTGGGGGCTGGCGCGGTGACGGATGTGGGTGCCCCGGATGCGCTGTGGGGGCAGCTCAGGGCGTACGAGGGGCGGGCCGCCGCCGTCGCCTGCGTGGGCAAGGACCCGGTCAACACGCCGATGATCCGGCACTGGTGCGAGGCGATGGGCGACACCAACCCGGCGTACGAGGGGCCGGATGCCATGGCTCCGCCCACGATGCTCCAGGTGTGGACCATGGGCGGCCTGTCCGGACACGAGGGGCGCACGGACGCCTACGACGAACTGCTCACCCTGCTCGACGAGGCGGGCTGCACCTCGGTGGTCGCCACCGACTGCGAGCAGGAGTATCTGCGGCCCCTGCGCCCGGGTGACGAGATCACCTTCGACGCGGTGATCGAGTCGGTGTCGCGGCGCAAGACGACCAGGCTCGGCACGGGGTACTTCATCACGACCCGCATGGACGTCCGCAGGGGTGCGGACCTGGTGGGCACGCACCGCTTCCGCATCCTCAAGTACGCCCCCGCCGCCCGTCGGAAACCGAGGCCAGGACGCCCACGCCCGGTGGTCAACCGGGACAACGCCGGCTTCTGGGAGGGGGTGGCCAGGCACCGGCTGCTCATCCAGCGCTGCACGGGATGCGGCACCCTGCGGCACCCCTGGCTGCCGGGCTGCAACGCGTGCGGCAGCCTCGACTGGGACACGGTCGAGGCGAGCGGCGAGGGCACCGTCCACTCGTACGTCGTGATGCACCACCCGCCCTTCCCCGCGTTCGACCCTCCCTACGCGGTCGGCCTGATCGAACTGGCCGAGGGCGTGCGGATCGTGAGCAACGTGGTGGGAGTGCCGTACGACAAGGTGCGGATCGGTCTGCCGGTGCGCCTGGAGTTCCGGCGGTACGAGGGGGCGGGCACCGCCGAGGACCCGCTGGTCCTGCCGGTCTTCCGGGTCACCGAGGACGGGGCCTGAGATGGACTTCACGCCCACGGACGACCAGAGCGCGGCCCGTGACCTGGCCGCGCGGATCTTCGCCGACCTGGCCACGCACGAACGGCTCACGGCCGCCGGCACCGGCAGCGACCCGGAACTGTGGAAGGCCCTCACCGCTGCGGGGCTGGTGGGCGCGGTGGAGGACCTGGGACTGCTCGGCCTGGTCCTGCTCTTGGAGGAACAGGGCCGCACCACGGCCCAGGTGCCCTACGCGGCCACCTGTGTCTTCGGGCTCCTGGCGATCACGGCCCACGGCACCCTGGACCAGCGGGACCGGATGCTGCCGGGACTCCGGGACGGCTCACTCGTGGTCACCGGGGCGTTTCCGGCACGGGGCGGCGTCCGGGCCCGGCCGCCGGGCGGGCCCGAGACCGCAGCGGACTCGGGCCCGGCCGAGCTGACCGGCACGGTGCCCGCCGTCCCATGGCTGCGGGACGCCACGCATGTCCTCGTCGCCGACGACCGGCGACGGCTGTGGCTGACGCCCCTCGGCTCCGGCGTGACGATCACGCCGGTCGACCTGACCGCCCCCTGGTCGGCCGGCCGCCTCACCCTGGACCACGCCCCAGCGGAACGCCTGGGCAGCGGTACGTCGCCCCGGGACACCGCTGCCTACGACGATCTCCTCGCCACCGCCCGCACCGCCTTCGCCGGGCTCCAGGCCGGCGTCTGCGCGGGGTCGCTCGCCCGGGCCGTGGCGCACGTGAACGCCCGGGAGCAGTTCGGCCGACCGCTCGCCACCCGGCAGGCCGTCCAACTCCGTGCGGCCGACGCCCATATGGACACCGAGGCGATACGGGTGACGGCGTACGAGGCGGCCTGGCGGCGCGACGCCGGACTGCCGTACGCCGGCCATGCGCTGACCGCCGCCTGGTGGGCGTCCGAGGCGGGGCAGCGCGTCGTCCACACGGGCCAGCATCTGCACGGAGGCACGGGGGCCGACCTCGACCACCCGGTGCACCGGCACTTCCTGTGGGGGCGGCAACTGGACGCCTATCTGGGATGTGGGAGCGAAGTGCTCCAGGAGCTGGGGGAGTTGATCGCGAGTGGGGAGTGAGTCATGGCGCTGACGGCGGACGGGACGGCGCTGACGGCCGGCGTGGAACTGCCGCCGCTGGAGATCCCGATCACCCGCACACTGATCGTGTCCGGTGCGATCGCGTCACGGGACTACCAGGACGTGCATCACGACGCGGAGCTGGCCCGGCAGAAGGGCTCCTCGGACATCTTCATGAACATCCTGACGACGAACGGCCTGGTCGGCAGATACATCACGGACCACTTCGGTCCGAGGGCCGTCCTGCGCAGGGTCGCCATCCGGCTCGGGGCGCCCAACCACCCCGGTGACACCATGGTGTTGACGGGCACGGTCGAGCAGGTGGACGGCGACACCGTGACGGTGCGCGTGGTCGGGGCCAACGCCGTCGGCCGGCATGTGACCGGGACGGTCACGGTCACCGTGCCGGCGGGGGGCGCGTGATGAGCGTACGCGGCCGCGACGGGCTCGGCGGGCGGGCCGCCGTCGTCGGCATCGGCGCCACCGAGTTCTCCAAGGACTCCGGCCGCAGCGAGCTGCGGCTGGCGGTGGAGGCGGTCCGGGCGGCGCTGGAGGACGCGGGGCTCACCCCTTCCGACGTGGACGGGCTGGTGACGTTCACGATGGACACCAGCCCGGAGATCACCCTGGCCCAGGCCTGCGGGATGGGCGAGCTGTCCTTCTTCTCCCGGGTCCACTACGGCGGCGGGGCGGCCTGCGCCACCGTCCAGCAGGCGGCGCTCGCGGTGGCGACGGGCGTGGCCGAGGTGGTGGTCTGCTACCGCGCGTTCAACGAACGGTCGGGACGCAGATTCGGCTCGGGCGTACAGCACCGGGAGCCGTCGGCGGAGGGCGTGGCGCTGGGCTGGGCGCTGCCGTTCGGACTGCTCACCCCGGCCTCCTGGGTGGCGATGGCGGCACAGCGCTATCTGCACGCCTACGGCCTGACGCCCGAGGCGTTCGGGCAGGTGGCCGTGGTGGACCGCCGATACGCGGCGACCAACCCGGCGGCGTACTTCCACGGCCGCCCCATCACGCTCGCCGACCACGCCGCCTCGCGCTGGATCGTGGAGCCGCTGAGACTCCTGGACTGCTGCCAGGAGACGGACGGCGGGCAGGCGCTCGTGGTCACCTCCGTGCAGCGGGCGCGCGATCTGCCGCAGAGACCGGCGGTGATCGCGGCGGCCGCCCAGGGCGCCGGCCGCGCCCAGGAGCAGATGACCGGCTTCTACCGCGACGATCTGACCGGGCTGCCGGAGATGGGCGTGGTGGCACGCCAGCTGTGGCGCACCTCCGGGTTGGTTCCGGCCGACATCGACGTGGGGATCCTGTACGACCACTTCACTCCGTTCGTGCTGATGCAGCTGGAGGAGTTCGGGTTCTGTGCGCGCGGGGAGGCGGCGGCCTTCGTGGCCGAGGAGCGGCTGCCGCTCAATACGCACGGGGGACAGCTCGGCGAGGGTTACCTCCATGGGATGAACGGCATCGCGGAGGGGGTGCGCCAGTTGCGGGGCACGGCCGCCAACCAGATACCGGGGGCCGGCCGCGTCCTGGTGACGGCCGGTACCGGAGTGCCCACGTCCGGCCTGGTGCTGGCGGCGGACGGCTGAGCCCGCAGGGGTCATCCCGGAGTACGGGTCGTTCCCCGCTCCACCTTCAGGAGGTGTAGTCAACCCCACCCCTACAACCTGAGGGGGACTCTGCTTCGGGACCTGCGGCCGATCCGCCTCACCCGGGCCGCTCATAGCGTGGGAGCCATGACCACACCCGTCTGCACCAGTGCTTCGGACGCCGCCACGGCGGCGAGGCAGACCCTCCCCCACTCTCGGCTGCGTTCGAACGGGGGGACCCCCATGTATCCATCGTTCTCGTCGTATGTGAGGGACCGCCAGCCGGTCCTGCTGCGTACCGCCCGTTCGCTGACCGCGAACCCCAGCGACGCGGAGGATCTGCTGCAGACCGCGCTCACCAAGACGTATGTGGCGTGGGAGCGGATCGAGGACCACCGGGCGCTCGACGGCTATGTGCGCCGGGCGCTGCTGAACACCCGGACCTCGCAGTGGCGCAAGCGCAAGGTCGACGAGTTCGTGTGCGACGAGTTGCCCGAGCCCGATCCCATGCCCGGCGACGACGACCCGGCCGAGCGCCAGGCGCTGCACGACGCGATGTGGCGGGCCATCACCAAACTGCCGGCGCGGCAGCGGGCGATGGTCGTCCTGCGGTACTACGAGGACCTGAGCGAGGCCCAGACGGCCGAGGTGCTGGGCGTGTCGGTGGGCACCGTGAAGTCCGCGGTGTCCCGGGCGCTCGGCAAGCTGCGCGAGGATCCCGAGCTGGGGCTCGTCCGGTAGGGGACCGTCCAGGGCGGACCGGGACGGCCCGTGCGGTGATCGATCGTTCGTCCCTAGTGACATACCGCACGGTATGTGCGCAGAATCGGGCCAGCCCTTACTGCCGCGTAGGCAATGTCGCCCGGGAGGACGCCGTGCTGAGCACCATGCAGGACGTACCGCTGACCGTGACCCGCATCCTCCTGCACGGAGTGCAGGTGCACGGACGGTCCCAGATCACCACCTGGACCGGGCAGGCCGAGCCGCAGCGGCGCAGCTTCGCCGAGGCGGGCGCCCGCGCGGTACGGCTGGCGAACGCCCTCCGCGACGACCTCGGGGTGCGGGACGACGACCGGGTCGCGACGCTGATGTGGAACAACGCCGAGCACGTCGAGGCGTACTTCGCGATCCCCGCCATGGGGGCCGTGCTGCACACGCTCAACCTGCGGCTGCCCGCCGAGCAGCTGACCTGGATCGTCAACCATGCGGCCGACCGGGTGATCATCGTCAACGGTTCGCTGATCCCGCTGCTCGCCCCGCTGCTGCCCCGGCTGACCACGGTCGAGCACATCGTCGTCTCCGGCCCCGGCGACCGCGCACCGCTGGCCGCCTCCCGGGCGCGGGTGCACGACTACGAGGAGCTGATCGCGGGCAAGCCGGCCACCTACGAGTGGCCGGAACTGGACGAACGTCAGGCCGCCGCCATGTGCTACACCTCCGGCACCACCGGCGACCCCAAGGGCGTGGTCTACAGCCACCGTTCCATCTACCTGCACTCCATGCAGGTGAACATGACCCAGTCCATGGGGCTGACCGACCAGGACACCTCGCTCATCGTGGTCCCGCAGTTCCATGTGAACGCCTGGGGCCTGCCGCACGCCACCTTCATGACCGGCGTGAACATGCTGATGCCGGACCGCTTCCTGCAGCCCGCGCCGCTCGCCGAGATGATCGAGGCCGAGCGCCCGACCCACGCGGCCGCCGTGCCGACCATCTGGCAGGGCCTGCTCGCCGAGCTGACCGCCAGGCCCCGGGACGTCTCCCGCCTCACCCAGGTCACCATCGGCGGCTCGGCCTGTCCGCCCGCGCTGATGGCGGACTTCGACCGGCTCGGCATGCGGGTGTGCCACGCATGGGGCATGACGGAGACCTCGCCGCTCGGCACGGTGGCCCGGCCGCCGGCCCACGCGGTCGGCACCGAGGAGGAGTTCGCGTACCGGCTCACCCAGGGCCGCTTCCCGGCCGGCGTCTCCGCCCGGCTCACCGGACCGGGCGGCGAACGGCTGCCCTGGGACGGCGAGTCGGCGGGCGAACTGGAGGTGCGCGGGCCGTGGATCGCGGGCGCGTACTACAACGGCCCCGACACCGAACCCCTGCGCCCCGCCGACAAGTTCAGCGAGGACGGCTGGCTGAAGACGGGGGACGTCGGCACCATCAGCCCGGACGGCTTCCTCACCCTCACCGACCGGGCCAAGGACGTCATCAAGTCCGGCGGCGAGTGGATCTCCTCCGTCGATCTGGAGAACGCCCTGATGTCCCACCCGGATGTCGCCGAGGCCGCCGTGGTGGCCGTACCGGACGACAAGTGGGGCGAGCGTCCGCTGGCCACCGTGGTCCTCAAGGAGGGCGCCACCGCCGACTTCGAGACCCTGCGCGCCTTCCTCGCCGAGGAGGGCAGGATCGCCAAGTGGCAGCTCCCGGAACGCTGGACGCTGATCGAGGCGGTGCCCAAGACCAGCGTCGGCAAGTTCGACAAGAAGGTGCTGCGCAGGCAGTACGCAGCCGGCCAACTGGACGTCACCCGCCTGTGACCACTCGCGCCCGAAGGGGGGCGCGGGGAACTGCGCGACCAGCCACGACGAAGCCGCAGATGATCGACGGCACAGCGCGGCACATCCCGCGGAGCGCCTAGTTGGTGCCGATGCGGGCCAGCAGGTCGACGATGCGGGCCTGCACCTCGGCGCTGGTGGAGCGTTCCGCGAGGAACAGCACCGTCTCGCCGGAGGCCAGCCGCGGCAGGTCGGCCTGGTCGACGGCGGCGGTGTAGACGACGAGCGGAGTGCGGTTGAGCTGCCCGTTCGCGCGCAGCCAGTCGATGATCCCGCTCTGCCGGCGGTGCACCTGGAGCAGGTCCATCACGACCAGGTTCGGCCGCAGCTGCCCGGCCAGGGTCACCGCGTCGGCGTCGCTCGCGGCCCGCGCGACCTGCATCCCGCGCCGCTCCAGCGTCGAGGTCAGCGCCAGAGCGATCTCCGCGTGCTCCTCGATGAGCAGCACGCGCGGCGGATGCTGCTCGCTGTCCCGCGGCGCGAGCGCCTTCAGCAGGACGGCGGGGTCGGCGCCGTACGCCGCCTCGCGCGTCGCCTGGCCGAGCCCGGCCGTGACGAGGACCGGCACCTCCGCGGCCACGGCGGCCTGCCGCAGCGCCTGCAACGCGGTGCGGGTGATGGGGCCGGTCAGCGGGTCCACGAACAGCGCGGCCGGGAAGGCGGCGATCTGCGCGTCGACCTCCTCGCGCGAGTGCACGATGACGGGACGGTAGCCGCGGTCGCTCAGCGCCTGCTGGGTCGTGACGTCCGGGGCCGGCCACACCAGCAGCCGACGGGGGTTGTCCAGCGGCTCGGGCGGCAGTTCGTCGTCCATCGGCTGCGGGCGCGGCGGGTCGGCGACCTCGACCGCGCCGCCAGGGCCGTCGAGCGGTTCGGGTCCCTCGGCGGCGTTCTCGTCCGGGGCGCCGATGGCGTACGAGCGTCCGGCGCCCTCGGTGCCCGGGGCGAGCCGCGACTGGCCGGCGAGCGAGGGCTGCGCCGGCGGCTGCTCGGTCGGCGGGTGCGGACGGGCGCCCTGCTCGGTGCGCTGCTCCGGGCGCGCGGCCGGATCCGGCCGGGTGCCCAGTTTGCGGCGCCGGCCGGAGGCGTTCGGACCGTGCGGGGGAGGCGTGGCCGTCGGCTGCTGCACCTGGGCCGCCTGCCTGCTGAACGGCACACCCTGTCCCAGCGTGCGCACGCTGATCGCCCGGCCCTGCGTCGAGTTCGGGTCCACGGGGGCGCCGGCCGCCTCGGCGGGCAACGGCTGGGCCGCGCGTGGCTGGGCACCGGACCGTTCCGCGGGGAGCGGGGTGCCGGGCGCCGGGGTGTCGGCGCCGGGCGCGGGCTGGGCCGGGGCCGCCTCGGCGGCGGGCAGCGCGGCCGGAGCGACGGGGGCGGTCTCCGCGGGCAGCGGCTGGGCGGCGGGCAGCAGACCCGGCTGCGCCGGCTGACCCGGCTGAGAGTGTCCCGGCGGGGATTGCCGCCCCGGCGCGGCGGGCGGCGGCACGGGCTGCCCGGGTACGGCCTGCCCCGGCGCGGCAGGTGGCGGCACGGGCTGCCCGGGTACGGCCTGGCCCGGCGCCGGAATCGGCTGGCCCGGGGCGAACTGCACACCCTGGCCGACGCCGCCCTGTGCGGGGGTGCCCGGCGCCGCCGGACGCTCCCCCGGCTGGGCCACGGCCCGCCGCCGTCGACCCGTCGGCGCGTTGGTCGGGTGCGGCTGGGGCGGGGTGTGGTCCTCGGCCTGGTCATGCGGTACGGCGTCATGCCGGCCGTGGTCCCCCGGCACAACGGCGCCGGCCGCCCCCTGAGCCTGCCCGGCGACGGGCACCTGCCCCGGAACCGGAACCGGCGCCTGCCCCTGCGCCGGAACCGGCATCTGTCCTTGGGCCGGAACGGGTGCCTGTCCCTGTGCTGGAACCGGCATCGGGCCCTGCGCTGGAACGGGCATCTGCGGAACGGGCATCTGCCCCGGGACCGCAACCGGCATCTGCCCCGGCGCGGGGACCGGAACCTGCCCCTGTGCTGGAACGGGTGACTGTCCCTGGGCCGGGACCGGCATCGCCCCCTGGGCCGGAACGGTGCCCTGCGCCCGAGTCACGCCCGGTACCTGTCCGGGCGCCTGAGGCGGCACGTTCCCCGGTGCCGGAACCGGTGCCTGCCCGGTCCCGGCACCGTTGTCGGCGTTGCCCGCACCAGGCTCGGGCGAGCGGTCCGCGTCGGCGGGCGGCAGGGCGAACACCGTACGGGCAGCCGCCTCCTGCGCCAAGGCACGCTCCGCCGCCGCGGCCAGCGCACGACGCCGCCGCCCGGTCGGCTGCCCACCCTCGGCCGCCCCCGAACCAGCCGCACCGGAACCGGTGGCCTCGGGACCGGCGGTCACGGGCCCGACCGGAGCCGCGCCGAGCGGAAGCGGCCCGGCCTGCGGCGCGTTCGGGGCGCCCGCGCTCGGGAGGGCGGGCGGCAGCGCGGCCTGCGGCTGTTCGCCGCCGTCGCGTCGGCCGGCGGGCCCGGGCACGCCCTGCGGCGGCACGGTCCCGCCGAGGCCGGTGCCCGAGGCGGCGGTGCCCGCCGCATGCTCGGCCGCCGTCATGACGGCGCCCTCGGTCACGCCCTGGTCGCCGTCCCCGGCGCCCTCGGCGGGCCGCCCACGGCGCCGTCCGGTGCCGCTGGAGCCCTCCGCGCCCTCCGCGGGCACCGGCGCGGGCTCCTCGGCCGCGCGCCTCCGGCGCCGCCCGGTCGGCGCGGGCGCCTCCGTGCCGGCGCCGGACTCGCCGGTGACCTCGCTCTCCAGGAAGGCGTCCACGGAGGCCCGCCGGGCCCGCCGCCGCCCGCCACCGGAGGTCTGCTCGGCCGGGGCGGGCACGTCGGCGGCGGCCACGGGCAGGGCCGGCGGCGGGACGGCACCCGCACCCCCGCCGATCGGCACTTCGAGCACGTACGCGCTGCCGCTCATGCCCGGCACCTCGTGCGTCTGCAGCACGCCGCCGTGGGCCCGTACGATCCCGCGCACGATCGGCTGGTGCACCGGGTCTCCCCCGGCGTACGGACCGCGGACCTCGATCCGTACCACCTCGCCGCGCTGCGCCGCGGCCACCACCACGGTGTTGTCCAGGTAACCCCCGGCGGACACGGGCGTGTTGCCGGTCGCGTCGACCCCGGCGACGTCCGCCACGAGGTGCGCGAGCGCGGTCGCCAGCCGCCGCGGGTCGACCTCGGCCTCGATGGGCGGGGCGTGCACGGCGAACTGCACCCGGCCCGGCCCGATCAGCTCGACGGCACCGTCGACGCCCGCGGCGACGACCGAGTCGAGCATCACCTTCGTACGGGTGATGTCGTCCGTGCCCGCGTCGAGCCGCTGGTAGCCGAGGACGTTGTCGATCAGCTGGGTGATGCGGGAGTAGCCCGCGGACAGGTGGTGGAGCACCTGGTTGGCCTCCGGCCACAGCTGTCCTGCGTCGTCGGCGGCGAGGGCCGCGAGCTCGCGGCGCAGCTCGTCGAGGGGGCCGCGCAGGGAACCGGCGAGCAGGGTGAGCAGCTGCTCGTGCCGGCCGGACAGCGCCTCGTAGCGGTCCTTCTCCCGCTCGCCGAGCGCGGCGTACCGCTCCTCGTTGGCCGCCAGTTCCTCGGCGTGCCGCTCGCGCAGCTCCTCCAGCTCGGCCACATGCTGCTGCCGCAGCGCGGTGAGGTCGGAGGCGTGCTCCTCGGAGAGCCGTTCGAGCATCTGCGCGTGCTGCTCGTCGGCGGCTGCCTTCTCGTCGGCCAGGGCGTCGTACGACCGCCGGTCGGTGAAGGTCATCACGGCGCCGACCAGCTGGTCGCCGTCGCGTACGGGCGCGGTCGTCAGGTCGACCGGCACCTGCTTGTCGCCCTTGGACCACAGCACCTGCCCGCGCACCCGGTGCTTGCGCCCGGAGCGCAGGGTGTCGGCGAGCGGCGACTCCGCGTACGGGAAGGGCGAGCCGTCGGCGCGGGAGTGCAGTACGAGGGTGTGCAGCTCCTTGCCGCCGAGTTCGCCGGCGCGGTAGCCGAGGATCTGGGCGGCGGCCGGGTTGACGAGCACGATCCGCCCGTCGGTGTCGGTGCCCACGACGCCTTCCGACGCGGCCCGCAGGATCATCTCGGTCTGCCGCTGCGAGCGCGCCAGCTCGGCCTCGGTGTCGACGGTCCCGGACAGGTCGCGCACGACGAGCATCAGCAGCTCGTCGCCGGTGTAGCCGTAACCGTCGTACGCCTGCTGCCCGTTCTCCAGGTTCGCGCTGGTGACCTCGACGGGGAACTCGCTGCCGTCCGTGCGCCGGGCGACCATCCGCGTGGGCTTGGTCCGCCCGCGCGGGTCGATGTGGTCGGGCCGGCGCATGGAGCCCGGGATCAGACGGGAGTCGAACTGGGGCAGCAGATCGAGCAGCCCGCGCCCCACCAGGGCGGTGCCCGGCGCCTCGAAGGCCTCCAGCGCGATGGTGTTGGCGTTGACGACGGTCCCATTGGCGTTGACCAGCACCAACGCGTCGGGCAGCGCGTCGAGTATGGCTGCGAGGCGAGCAGCGCCTCGGGATGGCCTGCTGCTCACGAGACGCTTCCTCCCTGTTACCGCACCTTGCCGACCGCTCGTGCCATCTTGCCAACCGGCCCGCAGCGTGTCACGCGAGGGAGTCTAAAGGCAGCGGTTGCGCTGGGGACGCCGGATGAGAGGGAGGTCGCACGACGAAGTGACGGGGAACGTGTGACCGCATGCCGTCGGCAGCGCGAGACCTCCGCGGGACGTTCACTGGACCGGGGATCGCGCCATGAACGGCCTGCGCCCCCGGCCCCGGCAGCCGGGTCACCCGATCGCCTGACCCACCGTCCGCCCCTCCGCCCCTTTCACCCATTCGGCGGGCCACCCGCCGGCCCGGTCCTGCCGGACCGTCGCCGCGGACGGCCACAGCGGCCGGATGCCGCGGCCGGACGCCGTGGGCGGGGGGTGTGATTCGCCGCTGGACCGTCAGGAACCCAGGTCCGGCAGGAGCGGCACCATCCGGTTCCACCGCTCGATCTCGCACCCGTCGCTCCGCTTGTACGTGGCGTTCACCGGGCGTCCGGCCCAGCTGCCGGTGACATGGGCGGTCGCCGGGCCGCCGTAGATCATCGTGCAGACGCTGTCCTGCGGGACCGGTGCGAACGGATCCCTGCCCCAGTGGGTGTTCCGGTCGACGGCGGCGCAGGCCCTCCGCGGGTCCGGGTGGCTGCCGGCGGCGGGGTGGCAGACCAGTTCGTACGTCCCGTCGCGCCCGAGGCCGGCGGAGTGCACGGTGACGATCAGCCGGTCGCCGGAGCCACCGGGCCGGTCCTCGTCCCGGACGGGCGGCGGCACGGAGACGAAGGCGACCCCGGAGGCCCCGGAGACGAAGGCGACCCCGGAGGCCCCGGAGGCGGAGGCGGCCCCGGCGGCCCCGGACGTGGCGGCGACGGAGGTGAAGGCGATGGCGGGCGCGGCGGCGGGTGTGGCGGCGACGGCGGAGGGCGCCGTGACGGTGAGCGCGGAGGCGGCGGCGAGGGCGACGGCGAAGCCGACGGTTCGCGAGGTGACCAGCAACATGACCTGACCAACGCCTGAGACCGCCGGACGTTGCGCGGCAGGCCCACCGAGCACAAGGGCTTTGCTCTGCGGCCCGCCTGCCTAGTACCGTGGGGGGCGATTGGTGACAGCACGCTCGACTGTGTCATCATCTGCACGCACCACTCGCGCGCTCGCGTGAGAGGTAGTGCTGGAGGCGTCGCCTAGTCCGGTCTATGGCGCCGCACTGCTAATGCGGTTTGGGCCTTAAAGCCCATCGAGGGTTCAAATCCCTCCGCCTCCGCACCTGATCACCGAGGCCCCGGTCCCCACGGACCGGGGCCTCGGTGTCGCTGCCCCCACGACCCCGCCATAGGGGTGTTTTCGCAGGTCACAAGGGGTGAGAGGAATGGATTTCACATGGCGGCGGCAGTCATGTAATGTTCTTCCTGTCGCCGCGAGCGGGCCAGAAGGACCAGGAGCGGCAAGAAAAACAACACAAGCACTCGTAGCTTAACGGATAGAGCATCTGACTACGGATCAGAAGGTTGCAGGTTCGAATCCTGCCGAGTGCGCACAGAAACACCAGGTCAAGGCCCTGATTCTCCCAAGTGGAGGTCAGGGCTTTTGCTTTGGCGTCTCACAGAATCTCACGCGTCACCATCCGTGGTTGATCGGTTACAGGTCAGCCGAGCAGTTCCATCAGTTTCTCGGACCCCGCCATGAGCGACTGCGGGTCGGGGCGGACGTAGTTGCGCTTCGTGAAGGACAGGTCGATGCCCGGCCCACGCCGAGACGACCGTGTCCGGCACGCCGTTGTTCGCCATCCACGACAGGCAGGCGTGGCGAGCGTCGTACAGCCGGGTCTTGCGGACCCCGGCGGAGGCCATGAGCTTGTATGCCTCACGCCGCAGCTTGTCCGTCTTCCAGTCCTTGCCGAGATCGTTGACCACGACGCGGCCGGACGCCTCGTACGCCTCGCCCGCCTTGAGACGCTCGCGAAGCTGGCGGGTGTGAAGGGCCTTCAGCGCCTGCAGGACGACCAGGGGCAGCGGAAGCCAGCGGTCGCCCGCGACCGACTTCGTGTCCTTCTCGATGACCTTGCCCGCGACCAGGGTGCGGGTGACCTCGACACGGACGGTGCCCTGCTCCAGGTCGACGTCCATCCAGCGCAGACCGACGACCTCGGCGGGGCGCAGGCCGATCAGGGACAGGAGCACCACCGCGTACAGCCGGGTGTTGGCGCAGTGCGTGTCTTCGACGGTCGGCACCTGGAAGGAACGAGGCAAGATCTCTCCCGCGCTCACGGATCCGCGCCTGGGCAACCTCTACGACCCCGAGATGCTCGCCGCCCTGGCCCGCTCACCTGAGAGGTGGTTGCCGGCTCACCGTGATCGGAGCGCTCATCGCGGGTGCTGCCTGGCTCGGTCTTCGAACGTCGCCTTCGCCAATCCGCCGTGATTGCGCTACGAAGGCAGATCGCTATCCGTACGGAATAGCTCGTAGTACCAGGACAGTGCCAAGACGATCGCTTGGCGGATCAGTCCTTCGTGTTCTTCTCGAACATCTCCAACGCCGAGTTCCTCATTGATGAGTTTTTCGATGACGTCGGTGTGCTGTCCCGTGAGATCCGAGATTTCTCCCATAATCCGGATCAGCCGTTCCTGAGGGCGGGGCCAGGTCGCGATGGTTTTGTACTCCACCCGCACGTTGTGCAGACGTATCCCGGGCAGTTGGCACAGTAGGACGCAGCGCCATCTCCCAGCCAGATCAACCAGACTCAGCACCCCGGGCAGGACATCTACCGGCCTTACGGCCAGTCGCCGCCGCTGTAAGAACTTGCCGGAAACGACGACTTGCCGGGCCGAGGAAAGTCGCTTTGATCCGGCAGGTTTGTTTCTGATGCCCGACGTTCCCACTTGAGCGAGTGGCCGAGGACCGTCCACGCCATGGCCTCAACGTATGGAACCCGCCAGCCCCTCCCGTACCGGGATCGCTGACGTGGTCGAGAACGAGTTTCTCGAAAATCGGGTTCAGCGCGAGCGCAACGTCCATCGTGCTGCACTGATGACATTCTGCGCATCGACGCCGTATACGGCGGACTCCCGGAGCGTCTTCCAGGTCCGGAGATAGGTGTCCACACTGGCTTCGTCGTCGATCCACAACTCCGCGTGCCAGTTCTCGACGATCACCTGGCGGTCGTCGTAGATCCAGAAGGCAGTGGCTGGGGGGATCTTGAGCGAGGCGGACAGCGGGATGATCCCCAGCTCCACCGTGTCCAGGCCGACGGCTCCTGCGAGTCGGTCGAGCTGCGCCGCGAGCACCGAGGGCGGACAGAACAGGGCGTGAAGGGCGGCCTCCCACAGGATGAGGTGGAAACGCTTCGAGGAGTCGTACAGCGCCTCTTGCCGTTTCAGGCGGGACCGGACTGCTTCCTCGGTGTCGCGTGGCGATCGCTGCAGCTCCGCGTACCGCGTGAAGATCGACCGGGCGTAGTCCGGAGTCTGGAGAATCCCGAAGATCATGGAGGACTCCCAGCCACGGAATACGGAGGCGTCGGCGTGAGCGCTCAGGTGGGTGTCCTGGACTGGCTTGTGCCCGGCGGCCAGCTGTCGCCGCCATGACCGGATGTGGGACTCGAAGCCACGGAGGCGGGCTAGCAGCTCGTCGTACGCCTCGGGCTGGCAGGTTGCCTCCGCCCACTTGCGCAGGTCATCGGGTGTTGGAGTCTGCCTGCCGTTCTCCAGCCTGCTGACCTTGGACTTGTTCCACCCGTACTGCTCGGCGAGTTCCGTACCCGTGAGCCGGCGTCCAGGGGCGGAGAGCCGGAGTTCGCGTAGCCGTACCCCGAGAGCTTCTCGTGCCTGCTGATAGTCCGTGCTCACCGGTGCGCACCTGCTCTCAGTCCTCTTTCGCGGTCAGCTGCGCCGCGAACTGCTCGTACGGGACGGCGTGATGCATCGCCGTGTCACGCGCCATGGCGTACCGCAGGACTGCCGCAGGCTCCGTGATCAGTTCGACGTTGACCAGGTTGTCGGCGTCATCGAAGTTGAGGAGGGCGACCAGCCGGGAGTCGAAGATCCAGAAATCTTCGTCGGGCAGGCTGAGTCGGTCGGCATTCTCTCGCCACAGGTTGTGGATCTTCTCGCCCACGGCGCTGTTGCGGCGCGCGTTGTCGAGCAGATAGAGCTGGCCAGCCGTCGGCGGGTCGTCGACGATGCGGACACGCTCGAACCGTTTGCCGAGCCCGGTCTGCTCGCGGCGCTCGGCACCCCACTCGGCGTCGACGCCTTCCCAGTTGACGGGCTCGCCGCGGGTGAACTGCGCGTACGTATCCGTGAGCTCGTCGGACGCGTACCGGCGGCGGGTTTCCAGGCGCCACGCCGTGTGCACGAACTGCGTGAAGAGCCGGTCGAACTCATCCAGCCCGATGATGTTCGGCACGCGAGTGACCTCCTTGGGCGCGAAGTCGACGAGCAGTTCCCGTGGCACCACGATCGGCACCTCCCCCTCATTCAGGTGCCGAAGCTGGGCAACATCGTCAGGGTCGGTGAGGGCCGGGCCGTGCACGATGACCTCGCCCGTGTCGAGGTCTTCATGAATGGACGGGCACCCATTGACGCCGCTGCCCGTGCCGTTGAAACGCAGTCGTCGGGCCATAGTCACGTCCTTCCACTGGGGACTGATCTCCCAAGCTTCCCGGAGGTCGGCGTCTTCTGGTGGGGGTCCCGTCGACCCACATCAGCAACCTTGCGCAACCTCACCGGGTAGTCAAGCAACTTCACGCAACTTCCATGGCGGCCATCAACTCCATGTCCCTAGCGTCCCGTTCATGCCTACGACGGAACTGCGGGACGTCGACCCGCACGCGGCGGTGGAGTCTTTGAGGGCGGCGCTCACTGAGGTCGGGATCGTCTTCCCCTCCCTCGGCGTCGACTTCGCGAACCCCGATCTGAAACTCGTCGAGCTGGGGCGTGTCCGCGCCGACGTAGCCGAACACCTGGCAGAAGCACTTCGGCGAGGGGGCCGTGAGTAATGGCCACGCGGGAAGAGGACAGCTCCCTGGCCGTCGACACGAAGACGGACAAGATCGGCTACGTGATGGGGCACGCCGGCCCCTACGTCCAGCTCCGACCCCCCGGCGGCGGACGCGAGTGGGACGCAGACCCCGACGCCATCCGGCAGGCCACGGACACCGAAGTGCTGCGCGCCCGTGTGACCGAGATGAACCGGGCGGAGCGCCTCGGATGACCGTGCCCGCCACCGAGACCTTGCCTCTGTCGGCCGAGTGCGCGCTTGCCGCCCAGTCCGACTACATGGACCTTCACCGCGAGTGCCGCCAGACCGAGGACATTCCGCTGCCCCACGCCCACGGCATTTGGCTCGTCCGCCGCTGCGGCTGCCCCCACCACGCCTATAACCGCAAGCGGCCCGCGCCCGCCGGTACGACCGGGGCAGCTCCTCCAGGTTCTTGCTGACACGGCGCCTCGACATCAGCCCACCCCCGATACCCGTCCCGTCGAAGGATCACAGATCTCCGGCGGGGTGGGTCTCCAGCCCCCGCCCCAGCTACCCCACCCTGCACAGGTTGAGCCTGGGGCGGGTTACCAGCACGGCACGACACCACCCAGAAAGGGAACATCCATGACCGTCATGCTCGACAGCCCTTCCAGCACCCGCACCAGGGATCCGAAGGAGCTGCTCAACGGCGTTGAGCCGCACATCAGGCACCTGACCGTCAACATCCTGGACGGCGGTATGAGCCTGTGGGACCGCGAGGTCGCTCTGCTGCTGCGTGACCACACGATGGTCCGCGACATGGCCGAACGCATCCTCGGCAACGCCGTCATGTACACCATCGGCTGCATGGAGCACCCCGAGGTCCACCTGGGCGTCGGCAAGCTCGTCGACATCGGCGTTCACCAGCTCATCCTCGACACGCCGGTGTGGTGGGCCCTCTGCGACGCGTACAACGAGGGCCGCTACAAGCACCACGCCCCGTTCATCGAGCGCCGCCGCGACGGTCTGTGCCTGCGCACGGCGGACTTCCTGAAGTCCATCGGCTTCGACGTCGACGAAGAGCTGTGGGCCATCGACGGCACGGACTGCTCGCCGTGCGACAACAAGGTCCCCGACAGCCACTGAACGGCCCTACCCTGGCCCCTGTCCTCGCCCCCCGGAGGACAGGGGCCAGCCCTTTCGAAGAGGAATCTCCTTGCCCGTACAACACGACATCGCCGCCGAGACGGAGCTGTGGGACACCTTCGCCGCTTCGGCCTTCAAGCACGACGCGGAGCCGAGCTTCTGCTGGACCCAGTACGCCGGTCACGGACCCGGCGCAGAACTACTTGGCGACCCGCGCTCCGTCCTGGAGATCGGCTGCGGCACCGGCTGCGCCCTCGCCCACCTTGCTCAGCACGGCATCACGGCTCGGGGGGTGGACCTGTCTCCCGTCATGGTCAAGAAGATCACCACAAAGTGGGTTAGCACTGGCGCGGAGTTCGTGTGCTCCGAGGTTCTGGAGTACCTGGGCGAGCACGAGGACGCGTACGACGCCGTCTACTCGATCTTCGGTGCCGCCTGGTTCACCGACCCGAGCCGCCTCTTCCCCCTTGTCCGTCAGCGGCTCAACCCCGGCGGCGTCTTCGTCTTCTCGCAGCCTCCAGCTATCCCTGGTGCGTACGGGCCCCAGGGCATGTACAAAGGAGGGTTCGCCGGCAAGGCGATGTTCACCTATCGCTACAGCTACCGTCCGGCGGTGTGGGAGCGCATGCTGACGCGGGCCGGGTTCGTGACAGCAGAGGCTCAGGTGCTGGACGCGCCGCATCCAGGGCACATTGGGACTCTCCTCGTCCGCGCTACAGCTCCGTGACTGAGCGGTGATGGACAGCCGCAATGCTGGCACCATGCTGCCCCGGCGCCGGTCAGCGGCCCCAAGGGGTGACAGCTGATCGACGCGACTGGTGGGCGGCATGTCCGACATCTCCTCCCCTCCGCCGCCGGGCGGCAACAACCCGCAGAGGCTGACGGGGGCGCTGCAGTCGCTGGCCATGCAACTACAGGCATTCCTGCACCAGAAACAGACGTTGAACAATCTGCCGTCGAATGCGGCGAACGCGCTGCGGCAGGCTCGCCAGAGCGTCCTCGATCCCAACGCGCTGTTTGATATTCAGCCACCTCTGGCCCCGAAGGCCATCATCCTGCCGGAGAAGGGCGAGGGACAGACGGTCGAGGACATCTTGGGCAAGAACAAGGTCGACCCGCTGCGGGACTTCTCCAAGGAGGCCAAGGCCGACGACAAGTCCGGCGAGACGTACGCCAAGTGGGAGAAGGACCACACAACCAAGGACAGGAAGGGCCGGGAGAAGCTGGAGATCACACTCTCCGCCGAGGCCCGGCGCCTGCTGACCGTCTTGGACTCCACCGGCGTCCCGGGAGCCTCAGCGACCGCTACACCGCCGCTGAGCCCGTACGCGGCCAACCCGAACTACTCGGAGTAGGCCGGTGGACGGCTCGCGGGGGCCGGCAGGGGGTGTGGGGTCAGCGGACGTCGATGAAGTCGCCGGGGGAGGTGGCGGCCGCCGTGGTGGACGTGCGGGCGAACGCGTATCGCCAGTAGCCGTCCGTCGACGCCTTCACCGTGGTCTTCAGACCTCCCGTGCTGCTGGTGGAGATCGTCTTCACGGTCGTGTACCCGGACGTCGCCTTCTTGCTGAACTGGAGCTTCACCTTCTGTCCTGCGTATCCGTGATACCCGCCGAGCGTCTCCCAGTCCGCGCGGGAGAGCTTGCCCGTGATCGTGAGCGTCTTGCCCTTCTTCACCGGCTCGGGGGAGGCGTTCGCCGTCACCTTCGCATCGCGCACCACGGACGGTGACTTGGCGGCGTGCAGATCGACGTATCCCGTGCCGTCCGCGGACTCGGCCCAGGCGGCGACCTTCCAGACACCGGCGAGGGAGTTACGGCCGAGGGCCGCGCGCGGCTCGATGTAGGCGAACTGCGTCTTGCAGGTGGACGTGGTCGCGTTGGCCTTGGTGCAGGTCGCCGGCCACGTGCCGTAGAGGACGGCGTCGGGGGTGGTGTACGACCCCCGGTAGAGGTACATGTCGCCGCTCGCGATCCCCGACGGGTCGGTCGCGGTGAACGTCGCCTTGAACACCTGCAACGGCTGGTCGGTCAGCTCGACCGGCTTTCCGCCGTTCACCACGATGTTCGAGATGCGGGTCGCACCCACCGTCTTGTCGCTCTGCGGGGCCGGGCCCCCGAACGCCCGCGTGATGGTGCGGCGGAGGCTGCCTCCCTGGTCGTCGGCGGCGGTGACGCGCAGGGTGATGTAGGAGGCGGTGGCGGGTACGTCCAGCGTGGCGGAGCCGTCGGCGGCGACGGGCAGGTCGGTCCAGCTCGTGCCGTCGTCCGTGGAGTACGCGAGGCCCGTGACCCTGGTGTTCGCCTCTGCTGACCCGTTGCGGGTGCTCGCGCTCGCGTCGATCCGTACCGTCCCGGCCGCCGCGCGACCCAGGCGGTCGAGCCCCGAGACCTTCAACTGAGTATCGATCAGCGGGAGTTCCTTGCCTTCCGCGTAGTCCGAGCGGAACGTCCACTCATTGTGGACGTCCGTGGACAACCGGGAGTACGGGACACGGCGGTGCACCGTCTGGTCGAGGGTGTACGTCCGCTCGAACGACGGCAGGCTCGAAGAGGTCAGCGCGTGGGAGCCGTCGAGGCCCGAGGCCTGTGCGTAGGTGACGCCGTCGGACGTCAGCTTGTAGGCATAGGTCGCACGGAAGTCGCTGGCCGTGTGGCCCGCGGTGTCACCGAAGGCGCTCGGCTCGTACAGCCAGATCTTCCCGAAGGACCGCAGTGAGCCGTTCGACCGGCCGCGCGTCGGCTGGAGCGGGGCCGCACCCAGTACCTCGCCCGCACTGGTCCCGGCGGGCAGGGTGCGATCGGGGAGGGGCAGGCTCAGGTCGCCGGTGCCGTAGTCCAGGAAGCGGCTGTAGGTGATGCCGGGGGTGACGTACTCGGTGACGGAACCGGTGGCCGACACCGGGGCGCCGATGAACACGCCCGCCCACTCGCCGAAGGAAGGGACGCTCTCCAGGGTCGCGGTGGTGCGGGTGCCCGGGGCGTTGACCTTCGTGACGGTCTTCGCCAGGGCTGAGGTACGGACCGTCCTGATGGGCGAGGCGGGCACCGTGGTGTTGAAGCTGTGCGTGAGGTCGTAGCGGTAGGTGCTGGGGACGCTCGCGGACGCGCCTTTCTTGCCGAGCACCTCGTGCAGCCGCAGTGAGACACCGGGCACCGAGAACGGGGTGACGTACACCTTGTCGGGCCCCGAACCGGCGAAGCCCGCCAGGTCGCCGCCCGGGACGCTGATCCACACGGCGGAGGAGGCCCGGGTGGCGGTGGTGTCATCGGTACGGATCGCGGTCTCCTTGGCCGCGCGCTGGTCGAATGTGACCGTGGTGGCGGCCGAACCGACGGTGAAGCTCCGGGTGAGCAGGTAGCTCGGCTGCATCCAGTCGTCGTGCAACGCCACTGAGAAGTAGTCGCCCGGCGGCAGCTTCACGCTCGAGGTGCCGCCTGCGGTGTCGCTGTTGACGTCGTACGACGTCCAGGTCTTGCGGTTCCAGACGTAGAAGTACTTGGACCCGACGTCGGCGTGCGTGATGCTCAGTTTCACCGTGTACGTCGACGCGGCGGCGCTCGCCGTCGTGAGACCGCCGCGCAGGGTGCCCGTGCGGGTGCCCGTCGCTGTCAGCGGAAGCCTGGCAGCCGTACGGTCCGCCGCGGACTTTCCTGACGGCCGTACGGAAAGCGTGCCGTTCGTGGCGGCGACCGTGTAGCGGGCCGGGTGGCCCCCGGAGCCTTCCGGATCCGCCGTGACCCGGACGTCCCGTCCGTCGACGAGTTCGGCACGGCCACCGTCCCCCACCTTGGCACTCGCCGCCATGCTGTCTGCCGGACCCTGTGCCGCGGAGACCAGGCCCACAGTGGCGGGTTCTCCATCCGTGGCACTCGCCGTGGGCACGAGCAGCACCGAAGCCGTCACCAACGCCCCGCTCACTGCCACCCCGGCGGGTCTTCGGAACCGTCCACCCAAAAAGCCGGACATCAACTGCCCCCTGTCTCTTCCCCTTGAGAACCAACTCCCGGCTCATCCACAGGAGTCGATCAGCCCACTCTAAGGTGAAGTGCCGGAGCCTGCTTTCGATTACCGCCACCCATCGGACGGCGACGCCAAAGCCCTGGCCAGCAGCTTGAGTTGACCACGACCGCTCGTGCGCCGTCCTGCCGCGATGCGCTCCAGGACAGCCACGCGGCCATCGTGCCGGTGGGCGTATGCAGGCGTGGTGGGTCAGGGGGCGGTGGGGGAGCGCCAAGGGGTGTTGAGCATGGTGTGCAGCACCGTGTCGACCAGGGTGTCCACCTCGTCGGGGGCGGTGTCGCCGAGGCGGCCGTCGAGCAGCAGCAGGCTGAGCCCGTGCGCCAGGGCCCATACGCCGATCTTGAGGGATGTGAGGTGCTGGGGACCGGCGAGGCCGGCGATCCGATCCATCACGACGGCCAGGGCCGCGTCGGACGCCTCGGTCACCGCGGCATGACTGACGCAGGGGTGCCCGAACATCAGCCGGAAGAGCCCGGGGTGGCCCAGCGCGTAGTGCACGGTGGCGCGTACCAGGGGGGCCAGGGCGTCCGCGGGGTCCGTGGGGCGGCCGGCGTCCTCGTGCCGTGGGCCGGTGGTCGCCGGGTGTTCGGGTACGGCCTCGAAGCGCGCCCGGAGTTCGGTGAAGCCGTGCACGGCCAGCGCCGCCAGGAGCGCTTCCTTGTCCTCGTAGTGGCGGTAGGGCGCGTTGGCGGACACACCGGCGTGCCGGGCCACCGCCCGCAGCGACAGCGCGTCCGCGCCCTCGGTGTCCAGCAGCCGGAGGGCGGACTGCAGCAGGGCGGCGCGCAGATCGCCGTGGTGGTAGCTCCGTCGGTCCGATGTTGACACTGTACGCTCCTGGAGTCATTGTTGACGCTGCACACATCGCTGCACACATTGTGCGCCGCTTCCGCGGTGCCGTCCGGCGTCCGGGGCGTCATTCCTGCCCCGGTCCGATGATCCCCCCTGTCCGCCGACGGCCCGCGCCTGCCCGCGCATCGCTGTGCCGCCCCGTCCCGGCGGCCGTTCGCACGGCTTCCGGAAGTCCGCCCCCGTGCTCCGCACGCCGACACCGAAGGGCTTTCCGCCTCATGCACAGCTACCGCGGCACCACCACGTTGGTCACCGGAGCCTCCAAGGGGATCGGCCGGGCCTACGCCCGAGAACTCGCCCGGCGCGGCTCCGACCTGGTCCTCGTCGCCCGTTCACGCCCGGCGCTGGACCAACTCGCCGCCGAGATCCGCGCGGAGCACGGCGTCGGGGCCCGGGTGATCGCGGCGGACCTCGCGGACCCGTCGGGCCCCGCCGGCGTCGTCGACGAGCTGAACGGGCAGCGGATCACCGTCGACCTCCTGCTCAACAACGCGGGCATGGGGTCCGTCGGCCCCTTCTTCGACCGCCCCTTCGAGCAGAGTCTGCAATCGGTCGAGGTCAACATCACCGGCCTGATGCGGATGACCCGGCTGATCGGGGCGGGCATGGTCGAACGCGGCTCGGGCGGCATCATCAACGTCGGTTCGACCGCCGCCTTCCAGCCCATGCCCTACCAGGCGAGCTACGCCGCGACGAAGGCGTTCGTCCTCTACTTCACGGAGGCGCTCGCGGAAGAGCTGCGGGGCACCGGGGTGCGGGTCATGGGCGCCCACCCCGGCGCGACCGACACCGGATTCTTCGACAACACCACCGCCGTCATGGACGCAAGGGTGACCGACACGCCCGAGGCGGTCGCCGCGAAGACCCTGGACGATTTCGCGCGCGGCAGGGCGGCCTCGTATCCCGGCCGGCGGCTCCAGCGGGTGGGTTCCTGGGCGCCGCGGTTCCTTCCCCGTACGGCCGTCACGCGCCTCGTCGCCGTCATCAACCGCTCGTTGGGCTACCACGAGGTCCAGGACACCGGCGCCCCGGCGAGGTGACCCCCGCCGCACGGGATCTTTCCGTGCCCCGAGCCCGTCCGGACACCGCCGGCTACGGCTCCGAGGCGGTGACGGGCCTGCCGCCCGCCCGCAGCGCCGCGACCGCGGACACCGGGTCGTCCGCGTAGAAGCGGAAGGCGCGGGCCTCGGCTGGTCTGCCGAGGACGCGTACGTACCGGACCGGCTCGGTGAGTTCGACGGTGACCGTCGTCAGTCCGGCCACCGCCACGTCGGCCACGCCACTCGCATCCGCCGCGGCCAGCCTGCCGTCCGGGAACTTCCGGTCCACACGGACGGAGGCCATGCGGTCGGCCGGGATGCGGATGTCCAGCAGCGCGCCGTAGCGCAGCCGCAGCGAGCCATCGGCCCCGATCACATGCGGGCGCACCACGCAGGAGGCGTGCAGAGCGAGGAGGAACCAGCAGCCCCACAGGTCGAGGACGAGCGCGACGGCGTGCACCACCGGCCAGGGGATCACAAAGGCGAGGGCGACGGTCTCGACGACGCAGACGAACAGCAGGCCGTACATCGTCGCCGTCTGCGCCGGCGCGTACGCGACGGGACGGTCACCGCCGCGCACTCCGTGCGGCCCGCGGCGGGTCACCCAGCGCACGAGGCTGGTGGCGAGGGCGATCTCGTGGCCGACCAGCCTGCGCACGGACGCCGGGACGCCGTCGGCGAGCGCGGCCAGGAACGCGGGGCGACGGCGCAGACCCGTGTGGCGGTGCCGCCGGTAGTCGAAGAGGAGCAGTGCGGTCGCCGTCGCCATGAGGGCGAGCACCGCCGCCTCCGCCACCGGCCAGGCCGCCGAGGGCACCCGCACCCCGCCGACCGCACACAGCACGAACACGGCCTCGCAGGGCGCGAGCGTGGCGAAGCCCCAGCGCACGGCCCTTCGCAGCGCCTTCACCCGGCACGCTCCCTGAGCAGGTCGATGGCGCGGCGCACGGCCGCAGCCTGGGCAGGGGCGAACTCGGCGAAGAGGGCAGCCGCGAAACCGTCCTCCTCCCCCGATCCCTCCTTGCCGTCCACGGCCATCAGCGCGCGGGCCACCTCGTCCGGGACGCTCTCGGCGATGGCCCGTGCGGTCTCGTCCACCCGTGGGTCGTCCTCGGCCGCCTCGGCCAGCGCATCCATCCGGGCGTATGCCGCGTAGGTGCGCCCTACGGCATCCGCGTCGGCACTCAGACTCCGCCCCATGGCGTGGAGCCAGCCGCGGTCGCCGCCCGGCGAGCCGGTCTCCAGCAGGGCCAGCAGCTCCCGCTCCCTGGCCGCCATCGCCGGTTCCGGTCCGGGCAGCCGCGCCGCCGCGCCGGCCATGGTGTCGAAGAGGGCGGCGAGTTCGGGCGAGACCGGGGCCTCGGCGGGCAACCGCCCCGTCCGCTCGGCCTGCTTGAGGAGGTGGGCCAGGCGGACGCGCCGCTCTCGGATGGCCTCCTCCTGGCGGGCCAGGTCGGCGTCCAACTCGGCGAGGATTTCTACGAAGTCCTTGCCCGCGTCGTCCGCCAGCACGTCCTTCACCTCGTCCAGGCTCAGGCCCAGCTCGGTCAGCCGGCGGACGCGGGCCAGTTCGACGGCGTCGCGCAGCGTGTACTCGCGGTATCCGTTGGGCTGCCGCGGCGGCTCGGGCAGCAGCCCGATGCGGTGGTAGTGCCGCACGGCGCGGGTGGTGACGCCGACGACGCCGGCGAGTTCTCCGATGCGCATGGCACCAGTAGAAACGTTGTCGCTACGACAAGGTCAAGCGGTGCCGTGCACGGCGGACGACGCGGAAGAGGCGGACGGCCTTCGCTGTACGAGGCGAGGTAGAGGGACGGATCGCCTGGTGGCCGGGGCGGGGAGGAGAGGGCGGCTCGCCAGGTGGCCGTACGAGACGGCGTCAGGCGTCCGCCGGTGTTACGGGCGTGGGGCGGGTGCGGCCCCAGGCCGCCAGGGGTTGCAGGGCCTCGTTGAGGCGGGTGCCGTCGTCGGTCAGTGAGTACTCGACGCGGGGCGGGACCTCGTCGTAGGAGACGCGGCGCACGATGCCGTCCGTTTCCAGCTCGCGCAGGTGCGAGGCCAGCACCTTCTCGCTGACCCCGGGAAGCAGCCGGCGCAGTTCGCCGAAGCGGCGGCGGGGGTGCTCGTGGAGCGCCCAGAGGATCAGCACCTTCCACTTGCCGCCGATCACCTCCATCGCGGCGTCGATCCCGCAGACATGTCCGTCCGGTGCGCCCGGCCGGTTCAGCGTGGTCATGCCCCACCCTTCCGACGTGCTCGCTCACCCCAGGGTAACCACCCACTCCGAAGTGCGTACTTGATCGGCTGCGGGCCTGTGACCAGCCTGTTCGCCATGACTCCGAACACTGTTGAGAAGACCCCCGTCACGCTGCTCGGCCTCGGCGCGATGGGCACCGCGCTGGCCCGTGCCTGGCTCGCCGCCGGGCACCCGCTCACCGTCTGGAACCGCACCCCGGCCCGCGCGGCGGCGCTCGCCGCCGAGGGCGCGACGGTCGCGGACAGCGCCGCAGCGGCGGTCGCGGCGAACAACCTGGTCGTGCTCTGTCTGCTGGACGACGCCTCGGTCGGCGAGGCGCTGGCCGGCACGGACCTGACCGGCCGGGACCTGGTCAACCTCACCACCGGCACCCCGGCGCAGGCCCGCGCCCGCGCCGCGTGGGCCGACGAGCGCGGCGCCCGTTACCTGGACGGCGGGATCATGGCCGTCCCTCCGATGGTCGGTGTCCCGCAGGCCGGCGGCTACGTCTTCTACAGCGGCTCCCGGGAACTGTTCGAGCGGCACCGGCAGACGCTGGGCGTCCCCGTCGGCACCACGTACGTCGGTCAGGACGCGGGCTACGCGGCGCTGCACGACGTCGCCCTGCTCAGTGCCATGTACGGGATGTTCGCCGGGGCCGCGCACGCCTTCGCCCTGATCCGCAAGGAGGACATCGACCCCACGTCGCTCGCGCAGCTGCTCGCCGACTGGCTCGTCGCGATGGCGCCGGCCGTGCACCGGACCGCGGAGCAGCTGCGCAGCGGTGACTACACCGAGGGCGTCGTCTCCCGTCTCGCCATGCAGGTGGCCGGCACGCCCACCTTTCTGAGCACCGCGGAGCAGCAGGGTGTCAGCCCGGAACTGCTCAGTCCCTACTTCGCGTTGATGCGCCGGCGCCTGGCCGAGGGCGGCGGCGACGAGGATCTGTCGGGCGTGGTCGACCTGCTGGTCCGCTGACCGGTCTGCTGGGTCCCGGCCCTTGTCGTCCCCGCGCGGGCCGGGTCAGTCGGGCAGGCCCAGGTCCTCGCGCATGATGCGGCGCATGGCGGTGAGCCGGGGTTCCGCCTCCTTCAGGTCCAGGAGCGCCTGTTCGGCGCTTTCCCCGGCACGCGTCAGGCCGCGGTCGATGCGCTTGGCGGTGGCGTCGGCCGCGGCCAGGACGACGTTCACCTCGCGGGACGCCCTGAGCACCGTCTCGGGGACGATCATCTGGGCCTCGGCGTAGCGGTCGCGGTAGTCGCGGCGGGCCTCCTCGACCTGGACGCGGTCGTCGTCGGTGTAGACCCCGTCCCGCAGCCGGTGCAGGGCGTCCTTCAGCATGGTGTGGAAGTGGCGGGAGGCCCGGTTCATCGCCGTGTAGGCGGAGCGGCGCTCCTCGAAGCGCCGTCTGTTCTCCTCGGTCTGGCGCTCCTCGGCCCGTTGGCGCTTGGCCGCCCAGGTCGTGACCAGAGGCGCGAAGAGCGTACCGAGGACCCCGACGACGGCAGTGACCATGGCGGCTATGGCGGCACCCATGCGGCGACCCTAGCCGCACCCCACCGCGCACCGTCCGGTGGTGTGCGGCGGCGGGGTGTGTGGGGCGGGTTTGGCGTACTCGGGCGTGTGGTGGTGTGGGGGAGTGGGGTTCGTGGGCGGGCGTGGTGGGTGCGATCGGCTGGTGGCGTGTGGGAGTGGGGTGTGTGGGGCGGGTTTGGCGGAGCCGGGCGTGGTGGTGTGTGGGAGCGGGGTCGTGGGGCGGCCCTCGGTGGACCCCACCGGCCGGTGGTGCGCGGCGGCGGGGTGCGTGGGGTCGGCTTGGTGGACCCTGGCGGCCGTGCGGTGTGCGGCAGTTGAGACTGTGGCGCATGGAATTCTTCTGCTACCACCGTGACCGCCCGGGCTCCCTGGCGCTGCGCACGGAACTCGGAGAGCAGCACTGGTCCTACATGGACCGGTACGCCGACCGACTGATCGCCCGCGGTCCGACCTTCGCGGCCGACGGCGACACCCCCACCGGCAGTGTGCACATCGTCGACCTGCCCGGCCCCGCCGCCGCCCGGGCGTTCGCCTTCGACGAGCCCAACTACCAGGCCGGCGTCTACCGGGACGTCCTGCTGCGCCGGTGGCGCAATCTGCTGGGGCGCACGATGTGGGAGTTCCCCGGTGGCCGCGACGGAGGCAACCGGTATCTGGTGCTCGGCCTCGGCTCGGGCCCGGGCGTCGACCTCTCCGTGCCGAGCGCCACCGACGGCACCGACGGGCTGATCGCGTACGGGCCGCTGCTCTCCGACGACGGTGGCACCTGGCTGGGTACGGCGGCGCTGGTGCGGGCGCAGGACCGGGACACGGCCCGCGCCGTGCTGACCCCGGACGGGTACGCCGGAATCGAGGTCCACGACTGGGAGTTCGGCGGACGCCGGTAGGCAACCGGGACGCTCCCCGGCCGAGGCAGAGGTCAGCCGGCGGGTCGATGAGGGGAAGGGCGTTGTCAGTGGGTGGGTCTAGTGTCGGGGGTGATGGCACAGGCGTGGAAGTGCGCGGGGCTGCGGTGGGCCGTGGACGGCCCCGTGCTGGCGTGGGACGGGGGGCGTAGGAGCGCGCTGCCCCGGGGGAAACGGGTGGCCTTCGGGGTCCTGGAGGGAGGCGTACGGACATGTGTGGGAGCGCGCGGGCATCCCTGCCCGGTGCGGGCGGCCGTGCCGGGGCGGAGCACGGGGGCGCGGTGCGAGGAGTGCGCGCGGCTGGAGCGGGCGCACTCCGTGGCCGCCGACACCGTCGCGGACGACCCCCGGCCGTACCACGTGTATCTGGCGTGGTTCGGCCCGGGCCTGGTCAAGGTCGGGATCACCGCCGAAGAACGGGGCTCGGCGCGCCTCCTCGAACAGGGCGCCGTCTGCTTCAGCTGGCTGGCCCGCGGCCCGCTGATGGCCGCGCGGCGCTCTGAAGAGCTGCTGCGGGCCGCCCTGCGGGTGCCCGACCGGATTCCGTACGGCGTCAAACGGGCGGTGCGCTCGTCGCTGCCCGACACGCCGGCCGAGCGTGCGGCCGAGATCGAGGCGCTGCACGCGCGCGCCGTGGCGCTCGACGCCTGGCCCGAGGCGCTGGACAGGGAGCCGTTCCGGCCCGTCGACCATGCCGGGGTGTTCGGGCTGACGGCCGGCCTCGCGACGGCGTACGGGGAGGTCAGGGAGCTGGTCGCGGGCGGGGGCGTGAGCGGTGCGCTGGTCGCCGTGGCCGGACCCGATCTGCACCTCGCCACCGAGCGCGGGACGGTCGTCCTGGACACCCGGCTGATGACCGGATGGGAACTGGTCCCGGCCCTGCCCGGGGCCGCAAAGGACGGCGGGATCGGTGGGGTGACGGTGCCCGTACGGAGGTTCAGGGAGGAGACGGGAGTTCAGGACGAGCTTTTCTGAGCGGTTCCCACGGCGGGCGTGGACAGCCCGGGTGCCGTCGGCGATCGTGGGGGACATGAACGATCACCGCTGGGGAGCGCGCGCGTGACGGGTACGGAGGCGGCGCCCGCCGTCGAGGCCGCCGAGGTCAGACGGTTCTGGGGGCGGCTCGGGCTGCCGGGCCTCGTGGACGTGCACACGCACTTCATGCCCGAGCGGGTGCTGCACAAGGTCTGGGCGTACTTCGACGGGCTCGGCCCGCTCACCGGCGGCCTCACATGGCCGATCACCTACCGCACCGAGGAGCACGAACGGACCGCGCTGCTACGGGAGTTCGGCGTACGGGCCTTCACGGCGATGCTGTATCCGCACAAGCCCGGCATGGCCCGCTGGCTCAACGGTTGGGCCGCCGACTTCGCCGGCCGCACACCGGACTGCCTGCACACCGCGACCCTCTTCCCCGAGGAGGACGCCCCGGACTACGTCCGCCGGGCGCTCGACGAGGGCGCCCGGGTCTTCAAGGCGCATGTGCAGGTGGGGGCGTACGACCCGGCCGACCGACTCCTCGATCCCGTCTGGGGGTTGCTCGCCGAGGCCGGGGTCCCGGTGGTGATCCACTGCGTTTCGGGGCCCGCGCCCGGCAAGCACACCGGGCCCGAGCCGATCGCGCGGGTGCTGGCCCGGCATCCGCGGCTGCCGCTGGTCGTCGCGCACCTCGGCATGCCCGAGTACGAGGACTTCCTCGCGCTGGCCGAGCGGTACCCGCGGGTGCGGCTCGACACGACGATGGCGTTCACGGACTTCAGCGAGGGGCACTCGCCCTTCCCGCGGCGCGCCCTGCCCCGCCTGGCCGACCTCGGCGACCGCGTCCTGCTCGGCTCCGACTTCCCCAACATCCCCTACCCGTACGTCCATCAGCTGCGCGCCCTGGAACGGCTCGGCCTCGGCGACGCGTGGCTGCGGGCGGTGTGCCACGACAACGGGGCGCGGCTGTTCCGGCTGTGAGCCGGACCGCCGGCACCGGGGCAGGGCGGGCCGTTCCCAGGAGTTCCCTGAGCGGCGCCTGTGGGTTTCTCAGGGAAATCACAGACATCTGAAAGCGCGCTCTCAGAGCGCCTGGCGAGGGTGTCCACCATGACCACGACCTCGCCCCAGGGGCGCACCGAACTGCTGAGGCCGGACGGGAGCCCCGTCCGCGTGCTTGTGGTGGACGACGAGCTGTCGATCACCGAACTGCTGAGCATGGCTCTGCGGTACGAGGGCTGGCAGATCCGCAGCGCGGGTGACGGGCAGGGCGCCGTGCAGAGCGCCCGTGAGTTCCGGCCCGACGCCGTCGTCCTGGACATGATGCTGCCCGACATGGACGGGCTGACCGTGCTGGGCCGGCTGCGCCGCGAGCTGCCGGACGTACCGGTCCTGTTCCTGACCGCGAAGGACGCGGTGGAGGACCGGATCGCCGGACTCACCGCGGGCGGCGACGACTATGTCACCAAGCCGTTCAGCCTGGAGGAGGTCGTCGCCCGGCTGCGCGGACTGATCCGGCGGTCCGGCGCCGCCGACCGGCGCTCCGACTCCGTACTGGTCGTCGGTGACCTCACCCTCGACGAGGACAGCCACGAGGTCGCGCGGGCCGGTGAGAACATCCACCTCACCGCGACCGAGTTCGAGCTGCTGCGCTTCCTCATGCGCAATCCGCGCCGCGTGCTGAGCAAGGCGCAGATACTCGACCGCGTGTGGTCCTACGACTTCGGCGGCCAGGCCAACGTGGTCGAGCTGTACATCTCCTATCTGCGCCGGAAGATCGACGCCGGGCGCGAGCCGATGATCCACACCCGGCGCGGCGCCGGTTATCTGATCAAGCCCGCCGTGTCGTGAGCGGGCGCCGACGGCCGCGTACGCAGCGACGTGGGGGTCCGCCCGCTCAAGCGAAGCGGAGAGTGGGGAAGGGGCAGCCGCGCACCCTGCGGACGCGGCTCGTCGTCGCGTCCGTCGTGCTGATCGCCGTGGTCTGCTCGGTGATCGGCACCGTGACCACCCTGGCGCTGCGCTCGCACCTGTACCAGCAGCTCGACGGCCAGCTCGCCGAGGTCGGGGCGCGCGCCTCCGGCCTGTTCGCCCCGCCCGTGCAGGGCAAGGACATCCCCGTCCCGGACGACGACCAGCAGGGCACGCCGCTCAACCTGTCCGACTTCGTCACCCGGGGCCCGCAGCCGCAGTACACGGTCGCGGCCCAGGTCGAGGACGGCGTCGTCACCAAGGGCAAGGTCGGCCACAAGTCCGACACGCTGGACCTGAGCCCCAAGGCGCTGACCGAGGCCCAGCTCGCGGCCCTCGGCACCGTCACCCGGGACGGCGGCATGCACACCGTGGGCATCCCCGGCCTCGGCAGCTACCGCGCCCAGTACGTCACCGGACCCAAGGGCAGCTACTACGTCGCCGTACCGACCAAGGACACCGACGACAACATCAACACGCTGATCCTCGTCGAGGTCAGCGTCACCGCCGCCGGTCTGGTCGCCGCCGGGATCGCCGGCCATGTCCTGGTCGGTGTCGCCACCCGCCCGCTGCGCAAGGTCGCCGCCACCGCCACCCGGGTGTCCGAACTGCCCCTGCACACCGGCGAGGTGAACCTCAGCGAGCGGGTCCCGGAGTCCGAGTGCGATCCGCACTCCGAGGTCGGCCGGGTCGGCGTCGCGCTCAACCGGATGCTCGACCATGTGCACGGCGCCCTGCACGCACGCCAGCAGAGCGAGACGCGGGTGCGGCAGTTCGTCGCGGACGCCAGCCACGAACTGCGCACACCGCTGGCCTCCATCCGCGGCTACGCCGAACTGACCCGGCGCGGGCGGGAACAGGTCGGCCCCGACACCCGGCACGCGCTTGGCCGCATCGAGTCCGAGGCGGGCCGGATGACGCTGCTCGTGGAGGATCTGCTGCTGCTCGCCCGGCTTGACGCGGGCCGGCCCCTGCAGTTCGAACAGACCGACCTCGTTCCGCTCGTCGTGGACACCGTCAGCGATGCCCGCGCGGCCGGCCGGGACCACACCTGGCGGCTCGATCTGCCCGACGAACCGGCCCTCGTGACGGCGGACGCGGCCCGGCTGCAACAGGTCCTGGTCAATCTGCTGGGCAACGCCCGCACCCACACCCCGCCCGGCACCACGGTCACCGCCCGTGTGCAGCGGCGCGGACCGTGGCTGTGCGTGGACGTCGAGGACGACGGCCAGGGCATCCCGGCGCAGGTGCTGCCGCACGTGTTCGAACGGTTCGCGCGGGGCGACTCCGCGCGGTCGAGAGCCACCGGTTCGACCGGTCTGGGCCTGGCCATCGTGCAGGCCGTCGCGACCGCGCACGGCGGTGCCGTCACCGTGGACAGCGTTCCCGGGCGCACGGTGTTCACCGTCCACCTGCCCGCGCCGCACCCCGCGCCGTCCCGGCCGGCCGCCGAAACGCGGCGGTCATCGCACTCACAGGCGCAGCACAGTGCCGGCACATGGGCGGAACAGGGCGCCTGACGACAGTCGGGGACATGCGAACCGACTCTTCTCCCGGCACCCTGCCGGCGCGGGAGCACCTCCCGGCCGGCGACGCCGGTACGCCTGTCCTGGACGTAGTGATCCCCGTCTACAACGAGGAGAAGGACCTCGGGCCCTGTGTACGCAGACTGCACGAGCACCTGACGCGCACCTTCCCGTACGCGTTCCGCATCACGATCGCGGACAACGCGTCCACCGACACCACCCCCGAGGTCGCGGCCCGCCTCGCGGCCCGGATCCCCGAGGTCGTCGACGTCCGGCTTGAGCAGAAGGGACGCGGGCGTGCCCTGCGGGCCGTGTGGTCCGCCTCTAACGCCCCGGTCCTCGCCTACATGGACGTCGACCTGTCCACCGACCTCAACGCGCTGCTGCCGCTGGTGGCCCCGCTGATCTCGGGCCACTCCGACCTCGCGATCGGCTCCCGGCTCAGCCGCTCGTCGCGGGTGGTCAGGGGCGCCAAACGGGAGTTCATCAGCCGCTCCTACAACCTGATCCTGCGGGGCTCGTTGCAGGCCCGCTTCTCCGACGCGCAGTGCGGCTTCAAGGCGATCCGGCGTGAGGTCGCCCAGGTGCTGCTGCCGCTGGTGGAGGACACCGGCTGGTTCTTCGACACCGAGATGCTGGTGCTCGCCGAGCGAGCCGGGCTGCGCATCCACGAGGTGCCGGTCGACTGGGTCGACGACCCGGACTCGACGGTGCACATCGTGCGGACGGCGACCGACGACCTCAAGGGCGTGTGGCGGGTGGGCAAGGCCCTGGCCACCGGTTCGCTGCCGCTGGACCGGCTCACCCGGCCGTTCGGGGACGACCCGCGCGACCGCGAGATCGGGGACGTACCGAAGGGGCTGGCCCGGCAGCTCGTCGGGTTCTGCGTGGTAGGCGGCCTGTCGACGCTCTTCTACCTGCTCCTCTACAGCGGCTTCCGGCAGTTCGCCGGCTCCCAGGTGGCCAACGCGCTGGCCCTGCTGGTCTCGGCCGTCGCCAACACGGCGGCCAACCGGCGGCTGACCTTCGGGGTGCGCGGTCGCGGCGGCGCGGTGCGGCACCAGGCGCAGGGTCTGGTGGTCTTCGGCATCGGCCTCGCCCTGACCAGCGGTTCGCTCGCCGCCCTCGACGCGGCCACCAGTGCCCCCGGGCACTCGACCGAACTGGCGGTGCTGATCGCCGCCAACCTGGCGGCGACGGTACTGCGCTTCCTCCTGTTCCGCGCCTGGGTATTCCCCGACCACCCCACCCCCGGCACCGCGTTCCCCGCCGACCCCACCGCCGAGCGCTCCGCCGACGCCGCCCACCTTCCCCCGGGGCCCCGCCAGCCCCGGCCGAGCGCACCGCTGCCGCGCCGCCCGGCGCCGCGCCCGCAACAAGCACAGCAACCGCAGCAGCCCCAGCACTCGCCGCAGGCACCAGCCGAGGGCCACCAGCAGGCCCAGCAGGCCCAGCAGGCCCAGCAGGCCCAGCAGGCCCAGCAGGCCCAGCAGGCCCAGCAGGCCCAGCAGGCCCCGCACCACAGCACCCAGTTCCGCGCCGGCGACGGCGTGGGCGGCAACTGGAGGGACGTCACCGTGCGACTGCGCCCGGTGGGCCCTCATGACACCGACCCGGGGGATGCCCGATGACCACCCACTACGACCAGTCGACCGGCCGGACCGGACCGGGTTCATGGGGCCCGCCCCCCACCGCTCCACCGCCGCAGGGCCCGGCCCGGGCCCCCGGCGCGGGCGAGCCGCGGCAGCCCCTCGCCCGCAGACTGTGGCGCGGACGTCCGGGTGACCCGCGCTGGGCGCGCCCGGCCTTCCTCGGCCTGCTGCTCGCCACCGCGCTGCTGTACCTGTACAACCTGAGCGCGTCCGGTTACGCCAACTCCTTCTACTCGGCGGCCGTCCAGGCGGGCAGCACGTCCTGGAAGGCGTTCTTCTTCGGCTCGCTGGACGCGGGCAACGCCATCACCGTCGACAAGCCCTCGGCGTTCCTGTGGCCGATGGAGCTGTCGGTGCGGGTCTTCGGCCTGAACTCGTGGGTGATCCTCACCCCGCAGGTGCTGATGGGCGTCGGCACCGTCGCCGTCGTGCACGCCGCGGTGCGGCGCCGGTCCGGCCCGGTGCCCGGTCTGATCGCGGGCGCCGTGCTCGCGCTCACCCCGGTCGCGGCGCTGATGTTCCGGTTCAACAACCCGGACGCGATGCTGGCCCTGCTGATGGCGCTGGCCTGCTACTTCGTGACGCGTGCCGTGGAGGACGGGCGCACCAGGTGGCTGGTGTGGGCGGGCGTCGCGGTCGGCTTCGCCTTCCTCGCCAAGACCTTGCAGGCATTTGTGATCCTGCCGCCGCTGGCGGTCGTGTACGCGGTCTGCGCCCCGGTGCGGCTGCGCCGGCGGTTCGGCCAACTGGCCCTCGCCACGGCGGCGATGGTTGTCGCGGGCGGCTGGTGGGTGGCGGTCGTGGAGTGGTGGCCCGCCTCGTCCCGCCCGTACATCGGCGGCTCGCAGAACAACTCCTTCCTTGAGCTGACCTTCGGCTACAACGGTCTGGGGCGGCTGAACGGCGAGGAGACGGGCAGCGTCGGCGGCGGTGCAGGACCGGGCGGCACCGGTCAATGGGGCGAGACCGGCTGGGACCGGATGTTCAACGCGGAGATCGGCGGCCAGGTCTCGTGGCTGATCCCGGCCGCGCTGATCCTGCTGGTGGCCGGCCTGTGGGCGACCCGGCGGGCCCGGCGTGCCTCGGTGACCCGGGCCGGATTCCTGGTCTGGGGCGGCTCGCTGCTGATGACCATGGTCGTCTTCAGTTACATGGCGGGCATCTTCCACCAGTACTACACGGTCGCCCTCGCCCCCTACCTCGCGGCCGTGATCGGCATGGGCGCCGGTCTGCTGTGGGAGCGGCGGGCCGAGACCTGGGCGTCGATCGCCCTCGCGGCCTCCGTGGTGGCGTCCGCCGCCTGGGGTTACGTCCTGCTCAACCGCACCCCGGACTATCTGCCCTGGCTGCGCTGGCTGGTCCTGGTCGGCGGCCTGGCCGCCGCGCTCGGCCTGGTCTTCGCGGGCCGGATGCCGCGCCGGACGGCCCTCGGGGCGGCGGCCGTGGGTCTCGTCGCCGCGCTGGCCGGGCCGACCGCGTACACCCTGAGCACGGTCGGCTCGGCGCACACCGGCTCCATTCCGACGGCCGGTCCGGCGGGTGCGAGCGCGATGGGCTTCGGCGGCGGCCGTCCCGGCGGCGGCATGCGGGGCGGCTTCGGCGGCGGCATGCCGGGCCAGAACCAGCAGAACGGCGACGGGGGCACGCAGAACGGCAACGGCTTCCCCGGTGGCGCCGGCGGCTTCCCGGGCGGCGGCCTGCCCGGTCAGAACCAGCAGAACGGCAACGGTGGCACGCAGAACGGCAACGGTCTCCCGGGCGCCGGCGAGGGCGGCGGGCCGGGCGGCGGAACGGGCGGCGGTGGCCTGCTCGACGGTGCCACGGTCGGCGCCGAGGCCAGGAAGCTGCTGGAGGCGGACGCCGGGACGTACACCTGGGTCGCCGCGTCCATCGGCTCCCAGAACGCCGCGAGCTACCAACTGGCCACCGGTGAGCCGGTGATGGCGATCGGCGGCTTCAACGGCACCGACCCGTCCCCGACGCCGGCGCAGTTCAAGCAGTACGTGGCGGACGGAAAGATCCACTACTTCATCGCCGGCGGCATGGGTGGCGGCATGGGCGGCAGTGGCAGCGGCACCGCCTCGCAGATCACCTCGTGGGTCGAGAGCAACTTCAAGAAGGTGACGGTCGGTTCGGCCACCTTCTACGACCTCACGCAGCGGTCGAGCGACGGCTGAGGACCGGCTGGAGAGAGCGGGGCGGTGGCCGCAAGCGCGGCTGCCGCCCCGCCCCTTTTCCGTTGTACGCCGTATAGGAACTGCTTTACGGTGTACGGCATGTCGATCTCAGCGGCCCACCCCCAGCGCTGGCTGATCCTCGGCGTCATCTGTCTCGCCCAGCTCACCGTGCTGCTGGACAACACCGTCCTGAACGTGGCCATCCCCTCGCTCACCCGTGAACTGGGGGCGACCACCTCCGACATCCAGTGGATGATCAACGCGTACTCGCTGGTGCAGTCCGGACTGCTGCTCACCGCGGGCAGCGCCGCCGACCGCTACGGCCGCAAGAAGATGCTGCTCGCGGGGGTGGCCCTGTTCGGCGTGGGCTCGCTGCTGGCCGGACTCGCCGGTACCACCGGTCAGTTGATCGCCGCGCGGGCGGGCATGGGCGTGGGCGGCGCGCTGCTGCTGACCACCACCCTGGCCGTGGCGATGCAGATCTTCCCGCCCGAGGAACAGGCCAAGGCGATCGGCATCTGGAGCGCGGTCAACGCGCTCGGCTTCGCCGGCGGGCCGCTGATCGGCGGGTTCATGCTCAACCACTTCTGGTGGGGCGCGATCTTCCTGATCAACCTGCCGGTCGTGGCGCTGGCGCTGGTGGCGGTCGTGGCGCTGGTACCGGAGTCGAAGAACCCCCAGGGCGACCGGCCCGATCTGCTCGGCGCCGTGCTCTCCACCATCGGCATGGCCGGGCTGGTCTTCGCGATCATCTCCGGCCCGGCGCACGGCTGGTCGTCGGCCCGGGTGCTGGTGAGCGGCCTCGTCGCGGTGGTCGTCCTCGCGTGCTTCGCCCGCTGGGAGAGCCGCGTCCCGTATCCCATGCTCGACCCGCACTTCTTCAGGGACCGCCGGTTCACGGGCGCGGTGGCCGGGGCGGTGCTGATCACCTTCGGCATGGGCGGGGCGCTGTTCCTGCTCACCCAGCATCTGCAGTTCGTCCTCGGCTACGGCCCCCTGGAGGCCGGTCTGCGCACGGCGCCGCTCGCCCTCACCGTCGTGGCGCTGAACTTCTCGGGGCTGTCCGCGAGGTGGTCGGCCAGACTCGGCACGCCCGTCTCGATCGTGCTGGGCATGGTGCTGATGTCGGCGGGGCTGGTGTCCATCGCGCTGCTGGCCACCGGCGGTTACGCCGGAACCCTGCTCGGGCTGCTGCTGATCGGCGCCGGCTGCGCGATCGCCAACCCGGCCATGGCGCACGCCATCATGAGTTCGATCCCGCCGGCCAAGGCGGGCGTCGGGGCCGGGATCAACGGGACGCTCGCGGAGTTCGGCAACGGGCTCGGGGTCGCGGTGCTCGGCGCGGTGCTCAGCTCCCGGGCCGCGGCCGGCGGGCTGGCCTCGGGCCTGGAGGCGGGGCAACTCGTGGGTGCGGTCGCCGTGTTGGCCGGCGGACTGGTGGCCGGTGGGCTGCTGCGGCGGGCACAGAACGCGCTCGCCTGACGGTCAGGACCGCGCCCCAGGACGCGGGCGCGGGATGATCGCGGGGGGTCACCGGGGCCGTCGCGGGCCTAGCATCGTGATGAAGTGGTCGGAGATCCAGGAAGGTGCGTCGATGGCGGAGGCGGCCGGGCGGGCGGCGCGTACCAGTGTCTGGCTGGAGGGGAAGACCCGCCGTGGCGGGCGCGGCGGCGGGCAGCCGTCCGGCCTGGACCGGGAGCGGATCACCGAGGCGACCGTGCGGCTGCTGGACGCGGAGGGGCTTGCCCGGTTCTCCATGCGGCGGCTGGCCGCCGAACTGAGCGTCACCGCCATGTCCGTGTACTGGTACGTCGACACCAAGGACGACCTGCTCGAACTCGCCCTGGACGCGGCCTTCGGCGAGCTGCGGCTGCCCGGGCCCGAGGAGGCGGGCGAGGACTGGCGGGGCCAACTGCGTGCGCTGGCCGGGGAGTACCGCGCGCTGCTGGTGCGGCACCCGTGGCTGTCCCCGCTGGCCGGACGCTACCTCAACATCGGCCCGAACGCGCTCGGCTTCTCGGGCCGGGTGCAGCAGATCATGCGCCGCTCCGGGCTGCCCGCGCACGGCATCACGGGCGCCATCGCGGCCGTCTTCCAGTTCGTGTACGGCTTCGGCACGATCGAGGGTCACTTCGCGGCCCGGGTCGCCGCGACCGGTATGACCCCGGACGAGTACCACCGCACCGCCATGACCGCGGTGACCGCGGCCCCGCAGGCCGCCGAGGTCATGAAGGAGTCCCGGGACATCATGCAGGCCCGCGGCGGCGACACGGTCGAGGAGATGCTGGAACGGGACTTCACCTTCGCCCTGGACCTCCTGATCGCGGGCATCGAGCAGATGACCCGGAGAACCACCCCCGACGGCGGGGTCAGTCCTGGTTGACCAGGCGGGACGGGAAGCCGCCGGTGGCCACCGGGCCCCAGCGGGTGGGGGTGACGCGGATGATCGACTTGCCCTGCTTCAGCATCGCCGCGCGGTACTCGTCCCAGTCCGGGTGCTCACCGGCGATGTTGCGGTAGTACTCGACCAGCGGCTCCACGGAGTCAGGGCTGTCGATGACCTCCGCCGTCCCGTCGACCTGGACCCACGGCCCGTTCCAGTCGTCGCTGAGCACGATCAGGCTGACCCGCTCGTCCCGCTTGGCGTTGCGGGTCTTGGCGCGCTCCGGGTAGGTGGAGACCACGATCCGGCCGGAGTCGTCGACCCCGCAGGTCAGCGGCGATGCCTGGGGGCCGCCGTCGGTCCGCCGGGTGAGCAGGACGGCCCGGTGCCGGGGCCGTACGAAGTCCAGCAGTTCATCGAGGGAGACGGTGGTGTTCGTCGCGATGTTCGGTGCCATGCGGGCAGCCTAGGGCCAGCGGCCCCCGTTCTGGCTGACCCTGCCGTTCCTACGCCTGTGGCAGCGTTTCGCCCTGCACCGCCTGGACGTCCAGCTCGACCTTCAGGGTCGTGCCGATGGCCGCGATGCCCGCCTGGACGACCTGGTTGTAGTTCATGGCGAAGTCCTCGCGGCGCAGTTCCGTCGTCGCGCGGAAGGCGGCCCGGGTGCCGCCCCACGGGTCGGCGCCGGTGCCGAGGTAGGCCAGGTCCAGATCCACCGGGCGTACGACACCGCGCATGGCCAGCTCGCCGTGGACCGTCCAGCGGTCCTGGCCGGCCTCCGACAGCCCCGTCGAACGGTAGGTGATCTCGGGGTACCGCTCGACGTTCAGGAAGTCCGCGGACCGCAGATGGGTGTCGCGCATGCCGTTGCCGGTGTCGATGGAGGACGCCCGGATCACCGCCTGTACACGGGACTTGCCGACGTCGTCGGGCGCGATCTCGATCGCGCCGGCGAAGTCGGTGAACCGGCCGCGCACGCTGGAGATGCCCAGGTGCTGGGCGACGGCGGCCACCGTCGAGTGCGCCGGGTCGATGGTCCACGGACCCGGCGGTGGCAGCTCGGTGCCGCCCTGCCGGGCCAGCGTCACCGTGCCGACCTCGGCCCGTCCGCTCGCGGTGACGATCGCGCTGGCCGCGGCGGGCGCGTACCCGACGGCCGTGACGATCACCGTGTACGCCCCGGGCGCGAGCGCGGTCGCATCCCGCACGGCGCCCTCGGCGTCGGCCTCGGCGCGCAGCACCTGCGTGCCCGTCATGTCGGTCACCGTGACGACCGCGTGCGACACGGCCCATCCGTCCCGGGTGTGGATCCTCGCGGTCAGTCCCATCCCGTTTTTCTCCCTGCGAAGCCATGGACCGAACATCCATGGCGGCCTCGAAAAGCCGTACAAATTGGTCGTAAAGCGTCCGGCCCGTGGCCGGGCGCGCCGCCGCTCGCAGCGCGCCCGCCACGGGCCGGGTGCCGGGCTACTCGCCGGGGTGGGCGAGTTCGATGTCGTGCCCGTCGGCCCCGGCGCCCTGCACCGTCAGGGCCGTCGCCACCGGCGGGTAGCCGGTCGCGATGACGGTGTAGTCGCCGGTGTTCAGATCGGTGAAGGCGTACGCACCGTCCGATCCGGTGGTGGACGTGCCGACCACGTTGCCCGCCGCGTCCACGAGGGTCACCCGGGCGTCGGCCAGCGGGCCGTGCGGGGACCTGACGACGCCCTGGAGCCGGGCGCCCGCCTCCAGATCCACCTCGATCCGGGTGACCCCGGTGGCGCCGATCTCGACGGGCAGCGCCCGCGGCCGGAACCCGGCGGCGTTCACCGCCACCGTCACCGCGCCGGGCACCAGCTCACCGAAAATGAACTGGCCCTGTTCCCCGGTGGTCCCGGTGGCCAGCAGATCGCCGCGCACATCGGTGACGATCACCATCGCGTCCTTGACCGGCAGGGCGCTGCCGGCCGCCCGGACCACACCGCTCAGCCCGCTGGTGCCGCTGAGCAGGACGTCGTAGGACACCGGGTCCTCGTGCACCACGATCGTGGACGCCTGCGGCTGGAAGCCGTCGGCGGCGGCGATCAGCACATACGAGCCGGTGCCGGGCGCGTCCAGTGTGTAGGAGCCGTCGGCCTGGGTGACCGAGCGGCCCAACTGGCGGCCGGACAGGGAGATCAGAGTGACCGCGGCCTGCGGGACCGGGGCGCTCTCGGCGCCGCGGACGAAGCCGTGGACCGGGGTGCCGCCGGAGGAGGGCTGCTCCGGGGCGGGCACGGTGGCGACGGCCGTCAGCTGCCGTGTCGCGGCCGGTTCCGTGCCGTCCGTGCTCTCGTCGGGGCCCGCCACGACCGGGGAGGCCCAGCTGGGCACCTTCTCCGCGGCCGGCACGGCGGTGGCCGCGATCGCGGCCGGGGTCTCGGCCGGTGCTTCGCTCTCGGCGGCGGCCTGCGCCAGCGCGCCCTTGGTCCGCAGCGGGACCTCCTTGATGAACAGCGTGATGAGGAAGGCGACCGCCGCCAGGCAGCCGGCGATCAGGAACACGTCGGCGATGCCGTGCCCGTAGGCGCTCTCCATGACCGTGCGCAGCGGCGCCGGCAGGGCGTTCATGTCCGGGATGGAGTCCGTGGAGCCCGAACCGGACAGCCCCTTGGCGTACTTCGGGTTCAGGTCGGCGAGGCCGTCCTTGACGTAGTCGGTGATCCGGTGGGACATCACCGCGCCGAGCGCGGAGACGCCGATCGCACCGCCGAGGGAACGGAAGAAGGTGACCGTGGAGCTGGCCGAGCCGAGGTCGCTCGGCTCCACCTGGTTCTGCGTGCACAGCACCAGGTTCTGCATCATCATGCCGATGCCGAGGCCCAGCATGGCCATGAAGACGGCCATCTTCCAGTAGTCGGTGTCGTACCGGATGGTGCCCAGCAGACCGAGCCCGGCCGTCACCAGCACGCCGCCGCTGACCAGCCAGCCCTTCCAGCGGCCGGTGCGGGTGATGAACTGGCCGGAGACCGTGGAGGAGACGAACAGGCCGCCGATCATCGGGATGGTCAGGACACCCGACATCGTCGGGGACTTGTCGCGGGCCAGCTGGAAGTACTGGCTGAAGAAGACCGTGCCGCTGAACATCGCGATGCCGACGAACAGCGAGGCGAGCGACGCAAGGGTGATGGTGCGGTTGCGGAACAGCCGCAGCGGGATGATCGGCTCGCTCGCCCTGGCCTCGATGAACACGAACAGCGCGCCGAGCACGAGGGAGCCGCCGACCATCGCGTACGTCTGCCACGACAGCCAGTCGTACTTGTCACCGGCGAAGGTCACCCAGACCAGCAGCAGCGAGACCGCGGCGGAGATGAAGAACGCGCCGCCCCAGTCGACCTTCACCTCCCGCTTCACCACGGGCAGGTGCAGGGTCCGCTGGAGCACGATCAGCGCGATGACCGCGAAGGGCACGCCGACGTAGAAGCACCAGCGCCAGCCCAGCCACGAGGTGTCGGTGATGACACCGCCGAGCAGCGGGCCGCCGACGGTGGCGACGGCGAAGGTGGCACCGAGGTAACCGGAGTAACGGCCGCGCTCGCGCGGGGAGATCATCGCCGCCATGACGATCTGCGCCAGGGCGGACAGACCGCCGACGCCGACGCCCTGCACGACGCGGCAGGCGATCAGCATGCCGGGGTTCTGCGAGAGACCGGCGACGACCGAGCCCAGGACATAGATGACCAGGGCTATCTGGACGAGTGCCTTCTTGCTGTACAGGTCTGCGAGCTTGCCCCACAGGGGAGTGGTCGCGGTCATCGACAGCAGGGCGGCCGTGACCACCCAGGTGTAGGCGGACTGGCCGCCGCCGAGGTCGCCGATGATGCGCGGCAGGGCGTTGGAGACGATCGTGGACGACAGGATCGCCACGAACATGCCGAGCAGCAGCCCGGAGAGCGCTTCCATGATCTGCCGGTGCGTCATGGGAGCCTGGTCGGAGCCTCCCCCGTGCTTGGCGTGAGCCCGCACACCGGCTGGTGTGGTCGTTGCCATGGGCTTCCTTTTCTCTACGTGCTTCTACGTGCTTATCCGGGTGTACGGGTGGTCGTCGCTTCGAGTACCGGCGCGGGCTCGGGCACGGCGGCGTGCTGCGACGGGTGGGGCCGGGCGTGTACGGTCCGGCAGTCGCCGAAGCTGTCCCTGAGCCGGGTCATGAGCCGAATCAGCTGGGCGACCTCGTCGTCGGACCAGTCGCTGAGCCGTTCGGCCAGCAGTTCGGTGCTGCGCCGCGCCAGTTCGTCCGTCATGGATCTGCCCGCGGGAGTGAGGCGCAGGATGCGCGAGCGCTTGTCGGCGGGGTCCGGGGACCGCTCGATCCAGCCCCGTTCGGCGACGTGCGCGACATGCCGGCTGGTGACGGACATGTCCACGGCCAGCAGCTCGGCGAGCTTGCTCATGCGCATGTCGCCGTGCCGCCCGAGCAGGGTCAGCACGGCGGCGGAGCCGCCCGGGCAGTCGTGCGGGAGTATCCGCGCCAGGTCCCGTTTCACGGCTCCGACGGCGCTGAGCTGACGCGCCAGCTCCTCGAACTGCGCCTGCTCAGCCATCGCACCTCCCGTTTTCGTTGCTTGAGGCAACCGTAAGGGTGCTTGGTTGCTGAAGGCAAACAAATCTGGGGGTGCGCGGCCCAAAAACTTGGCAAAGGCAAGTATTGCGACCGTAAATACGCAGGTGGGGTCGTTCGCGGAGGTGGAAGGGGGTGGCGAGGGGGTCGGGGCCGGGGGCGCACACGCGTTCCGTACGGGCTCATCAGTGCCCCCACTTGGGCGCCACCGCCCGTCTTCGCTAGGGTCTCGGGCCATGGCTAACACCCAGGGCCCCCAGGGCAACCCCGACCCCGCAGGCAGCACCCAGATGTTCCGCGCGTTCGTCGACGAGGCCCCCCAGGGGACTCGGCAGCAGGCGTCCGGCTCGACCGGCCCCCGCATCGGCGTGATCCTAGGCGTCGTCGCGGTGGTGGCGATCGTCGCAGCAGTGGCCTGGCTGGCACTGAAGTAGCCGACCCACGTCACGGGCAGCCCACCTGGGGGCGCGGGGAACTGCGCGCCAAGCCACGACGCTCGGGCACAGGAAAAATCACCCGCACCCCCACGGCCCGCCAGGACAAGGCCCGGCTTTCCAGCCGCGTCAGGGGCAGCCGACCCGGGGGCGCGGGGAACTGCGCGCCAAGCCACGACGCTCGGAGCACAGGCACAATCACCCGCACCCCCACGGCGCCCATGGCCGTCAACCCAAGGCTCTGGCATCATAAAAGCGGAACCTCGCTCCGATAGGCGGCGTGGGCGAGGACCCGCTCAGACGGCCCCGCGGGCGGAAGGGAACGGTACGGTGAGCGACGGCGGCGAGAACAAAAGGCATGCGCCCCGGTCCAAGCGGGCGGACGCCCGACGCAACGAGAAGACCCTGCTCGACGCCGCCGCCGAACTCTTCGTGGCGGCCGGTGTGGACGCCCCGGTGAGGGACATCGCGGCCCGCGCCGGCGTCGGCGTGGGCACGATCTACCGCCACTTCCCCACCCGCGCGGACCTCATCATCGCCGTCTACCGGCACCAGGTCGAAGCCTGCGCCGAGGCCGGTCCGGCCCTGCTGGAGACCGGCCCCACCCCGCACGCCGCGCTGGCCCGGTGGATCGACCTCTTCGTCGACTTCCTGGTCACCAAGCACGGGCTGGCCGGCGTGCTCCAGTCCGACAACGCGGGCTTCGAGGCGCTGCACACCTACTTCCTCGACCGCCTCGTGCCCGTGTGCACCCACCTGCTGGACGCCGCGTCCGCCGCCGGCGAGATCCGCTCCGACCTGACGGCCTACGAGCTGATGCGCGGCGTCGGGAACCTCTGCATCGGCGCGGAGAGCGACCCCCGCTACGACGCCCGCCGGCTCGTCGGACTCCTCATCGAGGGCCTGCGCCAACCGCGCTGACCGCCGCCTGGCACCGGCCGCCGCGCTGACCGCCACCCCGCACCGGCCGGCGGCCGGTCGGTCGCGTCACTTCCAGGTGACCGACACGTCCCGCGTCTCGATGTGCATCCCGAGCGGCACCCGCCAGGCGTCGACGCACACCGTCCACGTGTGCTTCTCGTCGGCGCCCGGGCGAAGCGGTACCGGGAGGTCCCGCGTGGACTCGACCGTCGCCCAGTCGATGCCGAGCGCGCCGATGATGTGCGTGCCGAACGTCACCGTTCCCGAACGGACCGCCGTGCCACCGGTGTTGTGGAAGGCGACCGTCACCTTCTCGCACCACCGCTGCTCCGTCGCCTCCCGCGAAGGGTCGTCCCAGCCGAGGGCGGCGGGGGCGGGGGCGGGGGACGGCGGTGTCGCACCGTCGGCGGGCGGCGCCGACGGAGCCGGTGACCCGGCCGCCGTACCGGTCGCCCCGGAGCCTGTGGGCGCGGCGGGTGCGGCGGGCGCGTCCGGTGCCGACCCGGCAGCGCCGGCGGACCTGTCCCCGCCGTCGCGGGCGCCCGGAGCCCGGGGTCCGGGCGCGGGCCGTGAAGTCGGCGCCCGGGCCGGCGCGTTGCCGTCCGCTTCGGGTGACCCGTCGAGCGGCACCAGCGTCACCGGATCGCTCGGCCTCAGCCCCGTACCCGTCCGCGGTGAGGCGCCCGGCGCCCCTACGGCGACGTAACCACCGCCCGCGCCGCCGCCCCCGCACGTGGCCAGCACCCCGCCCAGGACGACGACGGCCGCCGACGCGGCCACGACGGCGCCTCGGCGGCCATGAGCCAGGCCCTTCCAGGGCCTTGTGCCCGCTCCGGTCCCGGTGGCCGTTCCGGTCCCGGTGACGGTTCCGGTCTCCGTGCCCGTCCCAGTTCCCAGCATCGCGCCAGTGTGACTGACGGTCCGTCAGGAAGGAAGGGACGGGCGGGAAACAGACCCCCGGACTCAGTCCGAGATCAGGCCCTCGCGCAGCTGCGCCAGGGTCCGGGTCAGCAGGCGGGAGACATGCATCTGGGAGATGCCGACCTCCTCGCCGATCTGCGACTGCGTCATGTTCGCGAAGAAGCGGAGCATGATGATCCGGCGCTCCCGGGGCGGGAGTTTGGCCAGCAACGGCTTCAGGGACTCGCGGTACTCGACGCCCTCAAGGGCGCTGTCCTCGTAGCCGAGGCGGTCGGCCAGGGAGCCCTCGCCGCCGTCGTCCTCGGGGGCCGGGGAGTCAAGCGACGAGGCCGTGTAGGCGTTGCCCACGGCCAGGCCGTCGACCACGTCCTCCTCCGACACCCCGAGGACCGCGGCGAGTTCGGTGACCGTCGGGGAGCGGTCCAGCTTCTGGGACAGCTCGTCGCTGGCCTTCGTGAGCGCCAGGCGCAGCTCCTGGAGCCGCCGCGGGACCCGCACCGACCACGAGGTGTCGCGGAAGAAGCGCTTGATCTCGCCCACGACCGTCGGCATCGCGAACGTCGGGAACTCGACGCCGCGTTCGCAGTCGAAGCGGTCGATGGCCTTGATCAGGCCGATGGTGCCGACCTGGACGATGTCCTCCATCGGCTCGTTGCGGGAGCGGAAGCGGGCCGCCGCGTACCGCACGAGCGGGAGGTTGAGTTCGATGAGGGTGTCCCGGACGTAGGCACGCTCGGGGCTGTCCTCGTCGAGTGCGGCGAGCCGCAGGAACAGGGAGCGGGACAGGGTGCGGGTGTCGATGGGCCCCGAGTCGGCCGGGACGGCCGGGGCCGGCGCGGGCCCAAGGGCCGTGACGTCGTCGAGCACGTCGAGAGCGTCGAGTTCCTTGGTCGCTGCCTCGCTCTTCGTGGGCGTGAGCACCTTCGAGCTGCCCTGATCTGCGGACATGCCACCCCCTTTGGGTCGCGGGACGGTCGCGGTGGCGTCCTCCTGCGAGGAACGCAACCTTCACCTGAATACCGGAGCCGGAGCCACGGCAAACGCGCTTCCCGCAGAATGTCACATGTCGGCAACACGCTGTAGTGACATGTCGACATGAGAGATGTGAATCAGCCCAGGAAGGAGGGGGTCTGACGGGGCGTCGGCGGGCGGATGTCGGAATCCGCCCTGGTGGGTGATTCGCTCGGGCCGGTGATCGATCGATCCCGTATTCGGTTGTGCGCCGGAGCGGTCCGGGCGCGGTTACGCGTCGATCCGGTTCGCCGAGCGCAACCGCTGGAAGCTGCGCGCCAGCAGCCGCGAGACGTGCATCTGGGAGACGCCGAGTTCCGCGCTGATCTGCGACTGGGTGAGGTTGCTGTAGTAGCGCAGCAAAAGGATTCTCTGCTCCCGTTCCGGGAGTTGCACCAGCAGGTGCCGGACCAGGTCGCGGTGCTCGACGCCGTCCAGGGCCGGGTCCTCGTAGCCGATCCGGTCCAGCAGGCCGGGCAGCCCGTCGCCCTCCTGCGCGGCCTCCAGGGAGGTGGCGTGGTACGAGCGTCCCGCCTCGATGCAGGACAGCACCTCCTCCTCGCTGATGCGCAGCCGCTCGGCGATCTCGGCGGTCGTGGGGGAGCGCCCGAAGGCGGTGGTCAGATCCTCGGTCGCGCTGTTGACCTGGACCCACAGCTCGTGCAGCCGGCGCGGTACGTGCACGGTGCGGACGTTGTCCCGGAAGTACCGCTTGATCTCGCCGACGACCGTCGGCATCGCGAAGGTCGGGAACTGCACGCCCCGGTCCGGGTCGAACCGGTCGATGGCGTTGATCAGGCCGATGGTGCCGACCTGGACCACGTCCTCCATCGGCTCGTTGCGGGAGCGGAAGCGGGCGGCCGCGTACCGCACGAGCGGGAGGTTGGCCTCGATGAGCGCCCCGCGCACCCGGTTGTGCTCCGGCGTGCCCGGCTGGAGATCCTTGAGCTGGGCGAAGAGAACCTGGGTGAGGGCCCGGGTGTCGGCACCGCGGCGCTTCTCGGGCACCGGGTTCGGGGCCGGAGCCGGGGCTCCGTCCTGGGGCGGCGCAGTACGGGCCGACAAGGTCAACGCCACCTCTTCTATCGGTCAACTCATCCATCAAAAGCGGTCATAGCATCACAAGACATGTGCACTGTGTTCAAGCACCGCATAACCACGTGTTGAGTGATGAATTGGGGCATGGGACGCAAAAAATCCCCGCACCATTCCGGTGCGGGGCCGAGGTTTCGACCGTACGGCTCAGACCTCGTAGTCGGCGATCACCCAGGTGGCGAACTCCCGCCACAGCGCTACGCCCGCCTGGTGCGCCGGGTGCTCCAGGTAGCGCTTGAGCGCGTCGGTGTCGTCGACCGCCGAGTTGATGGCGAAGTCGTAGGCGATGGGACGGTCCGAGATGTTCCAGCCGCATTCCCAGAACCGCAGCTCCTCGATCCGGTCGCCCAAAGAACGGAACGCCTCGACGCCCGCCACGACCCGCGGGTCGTCGCGTTCGACGCCCTCGTCGAGCCGGAACAGCACCAGGTGCCGGATCATGGGCTTCCCCTCAGCTCTTTCCGCGGCTCTTTCCTCAGCTGTTTCCGCCGTTGGCGGCCCAGGTCATGAAGTCGCCGATGGCCTTGGCCGCGTCCGATATGCCCTCGAAGCCTATCTGGACGTAGTCCGCGGCTCTCTCCGGGTCCGTGATGATCACGTACAGCACGAAGACCACGAGCACGTACACGGCGATCTTCTTGGCGTTCACGGCCACCGCGCCTCCCCTGTCACTGTGTGCCCGTCGGGCCCCCTGCTGCCGGCGGCGAGTGTAACCTTCACGCGCCCCACGGGAACCAACGGCCCACCGGCCGAAGACTTTCCCCCCACCCGCACACCCCTCTTACCCCGCCCACCGAAGCCTGCCGGCGCGGACCCCGGCACGGACGCGCGGTGTCCTGCGGCGCCTTCCTCCGGATGACGGCCCCCACGTGATGAGGAGGGACGGCGGCCGGGTCGCAACCGTCGTTCTCGCGGCGCTGCTCATCACCGGTCCCGGTCGGCACGAGGCCGTCGGCACGGACGGCGAGGATCCGCGGCACGCCCCGCCTCGGGCGCGCCCGGTGCCGCCGGGTGGGTTGCGTCCTCGCCGTGATCGCCGCGGCCGCACTGTCCCTGTCCGCCCTATCGGCTGCTGCCCGCGGGCCCCTGCGGCCCGGACACACACGAAGGGCCCCGTCGTCGGACGGGGCCCTTCAGCTGCGGTAGCGGAGGGATTTGAACCCTCGGTGACTTGCGCCACACTCGCTTTCGAGGCGAGCTCCTTCGGCCGCTCGGACACGCTACCGAGGGAGACCCTACAACACCCGGGGCCATGGTCCGAAATCAGAATTCAGCGGTCCCGGAAGAACGCGGTGAGCAGCCCGGCGCACTCCTCGGCCAGGACGCCCTCGACGACCTCGGGCCGGTGGTTGAGCCGCCGGTCGCGCACGAGGTCCCACAGCGACCCGGCCGCGCCCGCCTTCTCGTCGCGGGCGCCGTAGACGACACGGTCGACGCGCGCCTGCACGAGCGCGCCCGCGCACATCGTGCAGGGCTCCAGCGTGACCACGAGCGTGCACCCGGCCAGCCGCCAGCCGCCCAGCGAGGCCGCGGCCCGCCGGAGCGCGAGGATCTCCGCGTGGGCCGTCGGGTCGCCGGTGGCCTCGCGTTCGTTGTGGCCGCTCGCGAGCACCGTCGTGCCGTCCGGGGACAGCACGACGGCACCGACCGGGACGTCCCCGCCCCGGACGGCCCGCTCGGCCTCGGCCAGGGCGCCGCGCATCGCGGTCCGCCAGCGGTCGCGTACCGGGTCCGGGGTCCGCCCGGTGGGTGAGGTGGTCAGCGGACGGTCTCCAGCACCTCCGAGGCGCCCAGGGCGTCGGCGATCGCGCCCAGCGCGTCCTCCGCGTCCAGGGAGCGCAGCTCCTTCTCGCTGACGCCGAGGTCGTCCAGGATCTCGCTGTCGCCCACCGGACCGTGGGTCACCCCTTCGGCGGCCGGGCCGTCCTCGTCGTCATCGTCTTCCTCGGACTCGCCTTCCTCGGTGCCGTCGAGGTTCAGGGAGTCCAGGTCGGGGCCGTCCGAGCCGGGTTCGCGGCCGAGCAGTTCGTCGGTGAGCAGGAGTTCGCCGTAGGCGCTGCGGGCAGCGGCGGCGGCATCGGAGACGTAGATGCGAGGGTCGTCCTCGCCGTCCACGCGGACGACGCCGAACCACGCGTCCTCCTGCTCGATCAGAACGAGCACCGTGTCCTCTTCGGGAGAGGCTTCCCGGGCCAGGTCGGCCAGATCCGACAGGGTTTCCACATCGTCGAGCTCTGTGTCGCTCGCTTCCCACCCGTCTTCGGTGCGCGCGAGCAGTGCGGCGAAGTACACCGTGACTCTCCCACTGGTCTTAGGCGTGCCGGTTGGGGGTCCCCCCGGCGGAGGTTCTGGGCGGAGAGAGCTGGGCTCCGAGCCCCACCCACTCGGAATCGTGGCAGAAACAAAGCGCTCAGGGGACGTCTTCGGCTCCCTGTGTCTGGCAGTTTTGATCGCACGTGTGCAAAGTCGCATCCGGACGTCGGTCAAGGAATCACCAGCGCACTCGTTGCCGCCACCTGCGGATCGTACGCGGCTTTTGGGGACGCTCACGCACGCCCTACCCGCAACGCACTCGCGACGGCCGGTCTTCCCTACCAGCGGAAGGTGCGCATGCGCATCGCGTGCCGGAGTCTGGCCGCCTTGGCGCGTCGTGGCTGGACGCGGTCGCGCAACTCGCGCGCCTCGGCCAGCTCGCGCAGGAACCGTGCCCGGCGGCGCCGGCGCTCGGCGTCGCCGTCCGGCTCGGGCATGCCCGAGCCGGACGTGTCACCGGTCGTTCCGTCGGTCGCGTCGGAGGTGTCGGGCGTGCCGAAGCCGCCGGACGGGTCCGTTGTGCGCTCGGGCTGCTCAGGCATCGGTTCACCACCCCGGTCAGTCCCACCCACTTTCCCCCGGACGGGCGGTTTGATGCCAGCGCGAGCTGCGCGGTTACTGTTATGGGCATGCGTCTCCACGTCGTCGACCACCCCTTGGTCGCCCACAAGCTCACCACGCTGCGCGACCGGCGCACCGACTCCGCGACCTTCCGGCGGCTCGCCGACGAACTGGTCACCCTGCTCGCCTACGAGGCCACGCGGGACGTGCGCACCGAACAGGTGGACATCACGACGCCGGTGGCCGCGACCACCGGCGTCAAACTGTCCCACCCGCGCCCGCTGGTGGTGCCGATCCTGCGCGCCGGGCTCGGCATGCTGGACGGCATGGTCCGGCTGCTGCCGACCGCCGAGGTGGGCTTCCTCGGCATGATCCGCAACGAGGAGACGCTGCTGGCCTCCACGTACGCCACCCGTATGCCGGAGGACCTGTCCGGCCGGCAGGTGTACGTCCTGGACCCGATGCTCGCCACCGGCGGCACCCTGGTCGCGGCGATCCGGGAGCTGATCAAGCGCGGCGCCGACGATGTGACCGCCGTGGTGCTGCTCGCCGCGCCGGAGGGCGTCGAGGTCATGGAGCGCGAACTCGCGGGCACCCCGGTCACGGTCGTCACGGCCGCGGTCGACGACCACCTCAACGGGCAGGGCTATATCGTCCCCGGCCTCGGAGACGCGGGGGACCGGCTGTACGGGGCGGCCGAGTAGGCCGGTGGCCGCCGGTGGCCTCGCCGACGGCGACGGCCTGCTGGTCGCAGGCCGCACCCGGCACGCCGTACAGAACCGGCAGAACGCAATCAACATCAGTGCCGCGTCCCCGAGACCGATGGTCCCGGTGCGTCGGCGCGGCCCGGTGTACGGCCGTCGTAGCCCCCTTCTTCGACCCGGGCCGGCGTCGCGGCTGTAGCTGGCCCTTCTTCGGCGCGGGCCGGGGTGTGGCTGGCGGCGGTCGTTCTTCGGCGGGGATCGGCGTGCGGCTTTCGGCGGTCCCACTTGGACCCGGCCCGGCGCACGACCGTCGGCAACGGTCTGGCCTTGGAGTGGCCCGGCGTACGGCCGTCGGCAACGGTCCGTCCGTGGAGTAGGCCTGTGTGCGGCGGCCCTGGCTTGGGTCGGCGTACGGCTCAGCAGTCGTTCTTCGACGTGGTGGACGTCTGCTTGGGCGCGGTGAGCGCGGCCAGCGCCTTGTCGGCGTCCGCCTGCTTGGCCAGGCCCTGGAAGCCGGTGCCGAGGACGAGGTCGAGGGCGGCGCCCTTGCGGCCGGCGTCGGTGCGGCGTTCGGCGCTGCCGAGCTGGGTGGCGAGGACGGGCAGCGTGGTGTTCAGCGCCGAGCCGGGGCCGATCAGCATCCCGGTGCCCTTGATCTTCTGGTCGAACCGGGCCGGTGCGTTGCCGACCTCGCCGATCTTGAAGCCGCGCTTCTCCAGCTCGTCAGCGGTGGCCTTGGCGAGGCCGGTGCGGGGCGTGGCGTTGTAGACGTTGACGGTGATCGTGCCGGGCCGGGGCGGTGCCGCGGCCGGGCTCGGGGAGGCGTCGGCCCCTGTGGGGCAGTCCGAGGCGGAGCCGGCCGCCGAGGCCTTCTTGCCGCCGGTGAAGACGTCGATGAGCTGCAGGGTCCCCCAGCCGATCAGACCGAGCACGGCGACCGAGGCCACCAGCCCGAACACGAGCCTGCCGCGCCGCCGGGGAGGGCGCATCCTCGGGTACTTGTCCCCCGTGATCCGGTACTTGCCGCCCATGCCGGGGGGAGTCAGCATGCTCATGAGCGCAGCGTAGTGCGCCAGGGCGGCCGTGCCTACTAGATGATCATTCGATGCCGGTCAGGAGAACCCGAAAGGGTCAACGGGTGACCGGCATATGGCCGGTCGGTGTCCGCCGGATGTCCCGGATGTCCGCCGATCCCGGTGAATCCGGCACCGCGTGCGATGCGTGCGGCCGATGGGGTGACCGACGGGGCGCGGGCGTGGTCGCCGACGCGTTCCGCGGGACCCGTCGCCTTCCGCGCGGGGCCGCCTGCGCGCGTCAGTCCAGTTCGAGCACGCGCGCGTGCAGCACCTGGCGCTGCTGCAGGGCCGCGCGGACCGCGCGGTGCAGGCCGTCCTCCAGATAGAGATCGCCCTGCCACTTCACGACGTGCGCGAAGAGGTCGCCGTAGAACGTCGAGTCCTCGGCGAGGAGGGTTTCCAGGTCGAGCTGGCCCTTGGTCGTCACGAGCTGATCGAGGCGGACCGGGCGCGGCGCGACGTCCGCCCACTGCCGGGTGCTCTCCCGGCCGTGGTCGGGGTACGGCCGGCCGTTTCCGATGCGCTTGAAGATCACACGGAAAGCCTACCGGTCAACATGTTCCGGGCGCAGCCGTGGAGGCGGAGTGCGACGCTGGAAAAGACGCCGTGAATCAGGGCATATCGGGAACAGGGGGCTGAGATGAGTGACAGCGAGACGGTGCGGCCGGCCGCCGCCCCCGAGACCCCCGGGAGCGTTCCCGCCCTGCCGCGGGAGGCTCTGGAGATCGCCGCCGGATACGCCTTCGCCGGCCCGGCGCTGGACCTGGGCGCCCTGCTGTGGGACGGGCGGTGCCTGCCCGACGCGCAGATCCGGGTCCCCCTGCCGATGCTCACCCGGCACGGACTGGTCGCGGGTGCCACCGGCACCGGCAAGACCAAGACCCTGCAGCTGATCGCCGAGCAGCTGTCGGCGCAGGGCGTGCCGGTGTTCCTGGCCGACGTCAAGGGCGATCTGTCCGGTGTCTCGGCGCCGGGCACCGGGGACGACCGGGTGCGCGGCCGGGCGGCGGAGGTGCGCCAGCCGTGGAGCCCCGCGGGCTTCCCCGTCGAGTTCTTCGCGCTCGGCGGCCTGGGGCACGGCATCCCCGTCCGGGCCACGATCACCAGCTTCGGCCCGGTGCTGTTGTCCAAGGTGCTCGGGCTCAACCAGACCCAGGAGCAGTCGCTCGGCCTGATCTTCCACTACGCCGACACCAAGGGCCTTGAGCTGTTCGACCTGAAGGACCTCAGGGCGGTCGTCGCGTTCCTGACCTCCGACGAGGGCAGGGCGGAGCTGAAGCGGATCGGCGGGCTGTCGACGGCCACGGCCGGGGTGATCCTTCGTTCGCTCACCGCCTTCGAGGCGCAGGGCATGGCCGGCTTCTTCGGGGAACCGGAGTTCGCGACCGGTGACTTCCTGCGGACCGCGGCCGACGGCCGCGGCATCGTCTCCGTCCTCGAACTGCCCGCCGTGCAGGACCGGCCGCGGCTGTTCTCGACCTTCCTGATGTGGCTGCTCGCCGATCTCTTCCACGACCTCCCGGAGGTCGGTGACGTCGACAGACCGAAGCTGGTCTTCTTCTTCGACGAGGCGCATCTGCTGTTCGACGGCGCCTCCAAGGCGTTCCTGGACTCGATCACCCAGACCGTGCGTCTCATTCGCTCGAAAGGGGTCGGCGTCTTCTTCGTCACCCAGAGCCCGAAGGACGTGCCGTCAGATGTCCTCGGGCAGCTCGGCAACCGGGTGCAGCACGCGCTGCGGGCCTTCACCCCGGACGACCAGAAGGCCCTGAAGGCCACGGTGAGGACCTTCCCGGACTCGGCGTACGACCTCGAAGAGCTGCTCACCACCCTCGGCACCGGCGAGGCCGTGGTCACCGTGCTCAGCGAGAAGGGCGCCCCGACCCCGGTCGCCGCCACCCGGCTGCGCGCGCCCCGGTCCCTGATGGGCCCGGTGGACGACGCCGCCGTGGACCGGGCCGTACAGGGGTCCTCGCTGTACGGCCGTTATGCACAGGCTGTGGACCGGGAGTCCGCGTACGAGAAGCTGACGGCGGCGCAGGAGCGGCCCCGAAAGACGCGGGCCCCGGCGGAGCGGGGCGGGGCGGCCGAGCGGGAGCCGACCCTGGTCGAGCAGGTCGTCGGCAGCGGCATGTTCAAGTCCCTCGCGCGGTCGGTGGGCACACAGCTCGGGCGGGAGATCACCCGTTCGCTGTTCGGCACGGCCCGCAGGAGGCGCTGAGCCGGGCACCGGCCCACGCGGCTGACCCGCGGGCCGGCGCCCGGCCCGCGGGTCAGCCGCGTTCCCGCTTCACGGGTTGCTGCTGCGGCTTCGGCTTGTCCGTCTCCGTCTTCGGTGCGCCGCGCAGGGCCTCCGCGCGCAGCAGGGCGCGCAGGACCGCGTAGGGGTCTGAAGGCATGGCTGTGTTCCTCGTGTTCCGGTTGGTGGTTCTCGTGTGTGGTGCCGACGTGCCTTGGGGAGGCGGGGTCGGTCAGCAGCGCAGCACCACGGAACACAGGGCGCGCAGCGCATACGGCGACCGGGGCGCCGGCGCGGGCAGCGGGCGGCCGTGCGGGAGGACGTCCGCCGGGAGGGCGAGCGGCGCGGGGCGCACGGGTACGAGGAGCTGGGGGGCCGCCCGCGCGGGTGGCCGCAGGGCCGTGTCCAGGTCGTCGTGCTGCACGACGTCGCCGGCGGACACCGGCGTCGCGTGCGCCTCGGCGTGGGCGCCGGGCACCAGCAGGGCGAGCAGCAGCACGAGCACCCGTAGCCAGGCCCGGCTGTGCGGGAGGGTGCGTGCGCCGCTCATCGAAGGTGCTCTGCCCGCGGCGCGTACGGCATCCGTCGCGGCGGCCCCGAGATCCGCTCGTACGGCGTACGCGGGGGCGTCACACGGCGCGGGGCACCTGGCGGGCATGGCCGTGGATCCGGACGGACGTGAAGATCTCGACGATGCCGACCGCGACCAGCCAGATGCCGCCGACCAGGGTGAGCACGGCGATCGACGCGAACGGCGAGACGATCAGCACGATCCCGGCGACGAAGGTGACGAGGCCGAGGAAGATCTGCCAGCCGCGCGCGGGCATGGCGCCGTCGGAGGCGGCGGCCAGGGTCTGGGTGATGCCGCGGATCAGCCAGCCGATGCCGATCCACAGGGCGAGCAGCAGGATCGACTGCATGGGGCCGCGGAAGCAGAACAGGCCCAGCAGGATCGACAGGGCGCCGCTGATGAAGGCGAGGACCCGCAGCGAGGTCGCCTTGTGGGTGCCGAACGCTGCGATCAGCTGGAAGACGCCGCTGACCAGCAGGTAGATGCCGAAGAGCACGCCGGCGGCGAGCAGTGAGGCGCCCGGCCAGACCAGCACGAGGACGCCCAGGATCAGGGAGGCGACTCCGGTGAGCAGGACCACCTGCCAGGCGGCGCGTGACAGCGCGTGCAGCGGCCCCTCGAAGGGGGGTTCGGGCTCGTGGCGCCCGGCCGCCGGATGGGTGGCGTGGACCTTGCGGTCGTCGTACTCGGGGCCCCAGGCGGAGCCGCTGCTCGGTGGCTCGGTCATGCTCCATGCTTGGACCGGCCCCGAGCCCCCCGCCACCCGACACGGGCCACCCGGCTGACGCTGCTGCCCCGAAGGGGCGCGGGGAACTGCGCGAGCGACCACAAGGCCGCCGCGGACGTACGACGGCCTATGACGGCCCACCCGGCGGAGCGCGTTGTGGCGGTGCACGGCCGGTTTCTCACCCGGGCCCCGAAGGGGCGCGGGGAACTGCGCGAGCGACCACAAGGCCGCCGCAGACGAACGACGGCCCGTGACGGCTCACCCGGCTGACGCTACCTCCCGGCGGCCTCGCGCCGGCAGATCTGTGTCTTCGCGCCCCTGTGCCATGGCTCTTCCGTGTCTCGCGTACGATTCCCCACGCTGCCGGACGCACTTAGGTAAGGCTAACCTAAAATGGAATGGGGTTGCAGGGTGACCACCGAGATCTACCGCGACGCCTTCGGCATCCCGCACCTGCGGGCCGGCAGCGCCCGCGAACTCGCCCGCGCACAGGGATGGGTCACCGCCCACGACCGCGCCTGGCAACTGGAGGTCGAACGGCACCGCTCGTGCGGGACCTCGGCGTCCTTCCTCGGCGCCGAGGCCCTGTCCTGGGACGTGTTCGCCCGCCGCGCCCGCCTCGACGACACCGCCAGACGCTGCTTCGCGGCCCTGGAGAGACGGGATGCCGAAACGGCGGACTGGGTGCGGGCCTACGTCGCCGGGGTCAACGAAGGGCTGGAGCAAGGCGCCCGCCGCGCACCCGAGTTCGCGCAGACCGGGCTCGCGCCGGGCCGCTGGCGGCCGTGGACCCCGCTGGGCGTCTGGCTCGGCACGCACATCCTGTTCGCCGGCTTCCCCGCCAAACTCTGGCGGGAGACGGCCGTACGGCACCTGGGGCCCGCGGCCGTCGGGCTGTTCGCCACGGACGGGCCGGGCACCGCGGGCAGCAACGGCTGGCTCGTCAGCGGCGCGCGCACCGCCACCGGGCGGGCGGTGCTCGCCGGCGACCCGCACCGGTTCATCGAGGACCCCGGCGTCTACCAGCAGATCCGGCTCGCCTGCCCCGAGTTCGACGTCGTCGGCCTCGCCGTGCCGGGCGTCCCCGGCATCCCCCACTTCGGCCACACCGGCACCGTCGCCTGGGCCATCACCAACGCCATGGCCGACTACCAGGACCTGTACCGCGAACGGCTGCGCCGCACCGGCGCCGGAGTGCAGGCACTCGGACCCGACGGCACCTGGCGGCGCGCCCACCGGCACACCGAGACCGCGCGGGTCGCCGGGGAGGACCCGGTCGAGATCGAGGTCATCGAGACGGCCCGCGGCCCGCTGATCGCCGGCGGCCCGGAGGGCCTGGACGGCGGCGTCGCGGCACCGGACGGACCGCCGGCCCTCGCCCTGCGCCATCCACCCCGGGTCACCGAGGAGTTGGGGTTCGGCGCGCTGCTTGCGCTGCTGCGGGCCCGGCGGGCCGACGACATCGACCGGGCCCTCGACGCCTGGGTGGAGCCGGTGAACGTCGTGCTGGCCGCCGACACCGAGGGCGGGGTGCTGCACCGGGTCGCGGGCTGGGTGCCGCAACGGTCCGAGGCCAATCTGCTCGGGCCGGTGCCCGCGTGGCGGCCGGGGCACGACTGGCGCGGACGGCACCCCATGCCCCGCGCCCAATTGACCGACGGCGTCGCCGTGATGGCGAACCAGCGCGGACCCGCCTCCCCCCTCGGCGTCGAGTTCGCCCCGCCGCACCGCGCCGACCGCATCCGCGCCCTCCTCGACGAGCGCCGCACCTGGTCGGCCGGCGACATGCCCGCCATCCACACCGACACCCACCTCGCCTCCGCGGGCCCCCTGATCGACCGGCTGGCCGCCCTCGACGGCCTCACCCCGCGGGCCGCCCGGCTCCGGGACCGCCTCCTGGCCTGGAACCGCCGGATGGACGCGGACAGCGCCGACGCCGCGGTGTACGCGGCGGTGCGCGGCGCCGTCGTGCGCTCTCTCGCCGCGCACCCGGCGTTCGCCCCGCTCACCGAGCCGCCCGCCTACCCGGACGTGCTGCTGCCCTGGCTCGGCCTCGTCCCACGGATCGGCTACGCCCTCGAACACCTGCTGAAGGCCGAGGAGTTGTACGGCATCGACCGCCCCGCCACGGTCCGTGCCGCCGTCGAGGAGGTGGCCGCGGCGCCGCCCGCCGGCACCTGGGCCGACACCCACCGCCTCGCGCCGTGGCGGGCACGGCCGGGCACGCCGTACGAACCGGCCGCCGAACCCGGTCTCGCGGGCGACCACGACTGCGTGCTGTGCACCTCCGCCGTGCCCGGCCTCACCGACCTCGCCGCCCGCGCCCCGGCCGCCCGCTACGTCTGGGACCTGGCCCGCCGCGAGGACAGCGGCTGGGTGGTGCCGTTCGGCGCCGACGGCGTCCCGGGCGCGCCCCACCACCGCGACCAACTCCCCCTGTGGACAAGGGGAGAACTCGTCCCGGTCGTCACCGACTGGGCCCGTCTGACGAAGGAGACCGCGATGCCCGCCCCGTACGCCGCCGCCCGCGAGGCCGTGCACGAGCAGCAGGTCGACGGCTTCGGCACCGTCCGCATCCTGCCGCTGGACCCGCACGCCGACGCCGCGGTGATCCACGCCTGGGTCAGCGAGGAACGCGCCGTCTTCTGGGGCATGAACGGCCTCACCCAGGACGAAGTGGCCGACGTCTACGCCCACTTGGCGGGACTCGACACCCACCACGCCTTCCTCGTGGTCAAGGACGGGGAACCGGCCGCCCTGCTGCAGACCTACGAGCCGGAGGCCGACCGGGTCGGCGAGTGCTACGAGGTACGCCCCGGCGACATCGGCGTCCATCTGCTGCTCGCCCCGGCCGGGCCGGACGGCGCCCGTTCCGGCTGGTCGTCGGCGCTGCTGTCGGCGGTCGTGGAGTACGTCCTGCGGGGCCTGGACCGGCGCCGGATCGTCGTCGATCCGGACGTGCGCAACGTCAAGGCCGTCGCCCGCTTCAGGAAACAGGGCTTCGAGCCGGGCCCGGCCGTCGTCCTGCCGGAAGTGGACCTGCCGGACGTCCAGTTGCCCGAGAAGCACGCCCGACTGGCCTTCCTGCCCAGAACGACGGCCTTCCCCGGCGACGCCTGACGGACCGCACGGCGCCACCGGCACCGTGCCGCTTCGGGGCGCACGCCGCAACCCGCCCGGCGTGCGCGAGCATGGCCTGCGGTGGTGAGCACGGCGGGCTGCTCGTCCGTACGTATCCCGGAGCACGTGATCCCGAACACGGAGCGGTGACGTGGGCGAGCAGCGCGGCGAGGACCGGCCGGTAACCCGGCGACTGCACAGGCTGATGGTGCTGGGCGCCGTGCTGGGCCTGCTGCTGCTCGGCGGGGCGGCCCCCGCCTCGGCGCACGCCGCCCTGCGCGGCACCGACCCGGACGACGGCGGCGTCGTCGCGTCCGCCCCCCGGCACATCACCCTGACCTTCACCGAGTCCGTCGGGCTGCTCGACGACTCCCTGCGCGTGTACGACCCGGGCAACCGGCGGGTCGCCACCGGCGAGGCCCGGCATGCGCCCGGCCGCTCCGACACGGCCCGGGTGAGCCTGCCGGACGGGCTCGGCACCGGCACCTTCACCGTGGCCTGGCGGGTCGTCTCGGCCGACAGCCACCCGATCGCCGGCGCCTTCACCTTCTCCGTCGGCGCACCCTCCCCGACCACGGTGGCCGTGCCCGAAGGACCCGACGGGGACCCCGTCACCGGCGGCCTGTACGGCACCGCCCGCTACGCCGCCTACCTCGGCTTCGCCCTGCTCGTCGGCGCCCTGACGTTCCTCGCCCGCTGCCGGCCCCCGCATCCCGGACGGCTGTGGCGCCTGGTCGCGGCGGGCTGGTGGACCCTGGTCGCCGCAACGGCGGTGCTGCTCGTGCTGCGCGCCCCGTACGAGGCGGGCACCGGCCCGGCCGCGGCCCTCGACCCCTCGGCGCTGACCCGTACCGCCACGAGCCGTCCGGGGCTCGCCCTGCTGGCCCGGCTCGCGCTGCTGCTCATCGCCGGAGCGCTGCTCACGCGGCTGCGGCGGCGCTCACGCGCGGCGCTCGCGGCGGGCACCGTGCTCGCCGTCGCGCTGGCGCTGACCTGGGCGGCGGCCGAACACGCCTCCGCCGGCATCCAGGTGCCCCTGGCGATGGCCTCGTCCGTGCTGCACCTGCTGGCCACGGGGGTCTGGCTGGGCGGCCTCGCGGCCCTGCTCAGCACGGTGTACCGGGCCCCGGACGGCGTACCGGCGGCCGTGGTCGTCCGGTTCTCGCGGCTGGCCTTCGCCGCCGTGACCGTCCTGGTCGGCACCGGCGTCTACCAGTCCTGGCGCGGCCTCGGCTCCTGGGATGCGCTCGGCGGCACCTCGTACGGCCGGATCCTGGTCGCCAAGCTGGCGGCGGTGGCACTGCTGCTGGCCGTGGCCGGCCGGTCCCGGCGGTGGACGGCGCGGCTGGTGTCGGCGGGGGCCGAGGCCCGGCCGGGGCGGGTGCCGGAGTCGGTGCCCGAGCCGGTGCCGGTGCCCGAGCCGGTGCCGGTGGCCGAGCCGGTGCCGGTGCCGGTCGGTGGTCCGGCGGCCCGGTCGCGGGCGTCCCGGGCGGAGTCCCGGGCGGACGGTCCGCCCGGGACGCCGGCCGGGCGCGTCCCGGGCGGCCCGGAGCCGGACGGCCGTGCGCTGCGCCGGTCCGTGCTCGCCGAAGTGGCCGTCGGGGCCGTGGTGCTGGGGCTCACCACCGTGCTGACCGGCACCCTGCCGGGCCGGGCGGCGGCCGAGGCCGCGGCGGCGGCACCGGCGACCGACATACCGGCCGCGTCCGTCACCACGGTGCCCTTCACCATCGGCAGCGCGCGTGGCCGGGTGCAGGTCACGCTGGATCCCGGTCGGGTGGGCCGGACCTCCGTGCAGGCCGTCGTGTTCGGACCCGACGGCGGGCTGTCCACCGTCCCCGAACTGCGGCTCTCCTTCACCCTGCCCGCGCAGCGGATCGGGCCGATCGACGCCAAGGTCTCCGACATGGGCGGCTATTGGGGCACCGGCTCGCTGAATCTGCCCATTCCCGGGACCTGGACGATGAAGGTGACGGTTCGTGTGTCGGATCTGGACCAGGTGACGGTGACGCGCCCGATCCGGGTCACTCCGTGACGGTTTGTTGTGACCGGGTGGGGTGGGGGCGGGGTGCGTTGCCGGTTGGCTGCGGCGTCGTTATGGCTGGTCGCGCCCACGCGGCGGAGCCGCACATCGACGCAGCCCCGCGCCCCTTTCTGGGCGTGGTGTCGTCAGTCGTGTGCGGGCGCGTTGTGGTTGTTCGCGCCCACGCGGCGGAGCCGCACATCGACACAGCCCCGCGCCCCTTCGGGGCGCAGCCCCATGTGCCCGACCCTTGGCTTTGCCTGTTCTTTACAACCCAAGGGTGGGGGGTGTCGTCTCTTCGGCTGATCCGTGACCGCCCGTCGACCACCGGGCGGCGAGACGAAAGAGAGCGATCCGATGCGCCGAATTGTCCTGAGTGTCATGGCACTCGCGGCCACCGCCGTGCTGGCGGGCACCGCGCCCGCGTTCGCCGACGGGACGGCACCCTCCCCGGTCCCGAGCAGGGCCGCCACCCCCGCGCCCAGCGACAAGCTGTCCCCGAGCCCGGTGCCCTCCCGGGTGTCGAGCACCGAACCGACCCGGGCGCCGGGCCGGGGGCAGGTCTCCGTGGTGCCCAAGGGCGCGCCCGACACCGGCGTGACGGAGCCGTCCGCCGGGTCCGGCTCCCAGAACGGGCTGATCGGGGGCGGCGCCGCCGCGGCCCTCGTCGCGGCCGGCGGTGCCGTCTTCGTCGTACGCCGTCGGCGGGCGGCCGGGACCACCGGGGCATGACCCCGCCGTCCCGGCGTGCGGTCGCCGCCGCGGCGCTGGCGACGCTGCTCGCCGGCTGCGGCGGCCGGGCGGAGGACCGGGCCACGCCCGCGGCCCGGGGGAGCGAGCGGGGCGGGACACCGGCCTCGACGGGTGCGGGAGCCGCGCCGCGACCGCTCGCCCGTTCGGTCCCGGTCCGGCTGCTGATCCCGGCCATCGGCGTGGACACCCCACTGCTGCAACTGGGGCTCGCTGCCGACCGCAGCGTGCAGGTGCCGCCGGTCACCGCGCACGACCGGGCGGGCTGGTACCGGCACTCGCCGACACCGGGCCAGGTCGGGCCGTCGATCGTGCTCGGCCATGTCACGGTCGGCGCCTACGGCGACGGGGTCTTCCGGCACCTGGCGCGGCTGCGCCCCGGCGAGACGATCACGGCACGCCTGGCGAACGGCGCGCGGCCCGAGTTCGCCGTCACCCGGGTACGGACCGTCGCCAAGGCGAAGTTCCCGGCCGACGAGGTCTACGGCGACGTGGACCGGCCCGAGCTGCGCCTGATCACCTGCGGCGGCCCGCACACCGGCGACGGCTACCAGGACAACGTGATCGTCTTCGCCGCGCTGACCGGCACCGCCCCCTGAACCGGCGGGAGGCGGGCCCGGGTCCGCGGAACGCGCACCGCGGGCCCGGCATCTTCCCCACGGGTGCCGCCGCGCCCGGCACCATGTGCCCCCACCCGCCCAGCACCATCTGCCCCCGCCCGCCCAGCGCTTTTTCCCCCCGCCCGCCCAGCCCTGCATGCCCCCCACCCGCGCCCCGAGGCGTGACGAACCTGGAGAGCGTTGAAACGGTCCCGCGACAAGGCAGCGTCCGAACTGTTCGCCGCGCTGTACCCGCGTCTCGCCGGCTGGTGCCGCCGTCTCGTCGACGACGACGAGACGGCCCACGAGATCGCCTCCGAGGCGTTCACCCGGCTCTGGGCCCGCTGGACGTCCGTGGACGAGCCCCGCGGCTTCCTCTACGTCACCGCGGCCAACCTCGTCCGCGACCACTGGCGCCGGCTGGAACGCGAGCGCAGGGCCGTGCGCCGGGTGACCACGGAGGCCGCGGTCCGCCCGCACGCCGAGGCGCCGGACCCGTCGGTGCGGCTCCTGGTGCAGTCCCTGCCGGAACGGTTGCGCGTCCCGATCCTCCTCCACTACTACGCTGACATGCCGATCCGGGAGGTGTCCGTGCTGACCGGGCGCAAGGAAGGAACCGTCAAGGCCGACCTGCACGCGGCCCGCGAACTGCTCCGCGTCCACCTGAGGAGAAGCCTTGACCACACGCTTTGACGGCGACCCGGAGTTCGCGCCCGACGACCCGCTCCTGGTGGTCCTGCGTCCCCCGGCCGACCACCTCGGCCCGCCCCCCGGCCGCTACGAGGCGATCCGCCGGGCCGCGGCCCGCCGCAAGCTGCTGCGCGCCGCGGCCGGCGCCGGACTGACCTGTGCGGTGGCCGCCCTCGTCGCGCTGCCCCTGCACCTGTCGGCACCGGCCGCCCCCGCCCGGCCGGCGGTCCCGCTCGCGCCGCCGCCCCCGACCGCGCCGCCCGCGTCCCCGACTTCGCCGCCCGCGTCCCCGATGCCGACGCCGTCGGGGGTCCGGGAGTCCACGACTCCGGGCCCCGGCCGCGTCACCCGGGGTCCCGTCGGCGCGCCGGGCAGCGCGCCGACCACCGCTGGCCCGTCGTCGTCGCAGACGGACGTCTCGCGCATCGCGCCCTCGTCGCGTGCGAGCAGAGGCGCCCCCAGCCCCTCGGACGCCACACCGTCCGCTCTGCGCCGCCAATTTGGCTGATCTGCGCCGTTGGACCGGCGCCGGGAAAGCGGAGCCGGTTCTCTTATCGGCCAGCCGGGCCGTGACCGATTGTCGTCGGACAACTCCTCCCGCCCGCCAGGCAATTGCCTGGTGGGCTGGCCTGCATCCAGATCAGGTAACCCCTGTTCACGCTCGGTTGGTGTCTCTCCGTAGTGTGGGGGGCCGGGAGCGGGTGGTCTCCCGTATCGCACCCATGAGACGGAGCGCAAGATGCCGTATTTCGGTCAACATCCCTGGTTGATCTTGGCTGAGATGGATCGATAAGTAGACAATTCCTTGGGCGGTCAGCCTGGGGCGAGGAACCACTGCCTACGAACGACCTCCGGATCCAGCCGGACACGGAGGCAGCGTGTTGGAGGGGTTGTGGAACGCTATTTCACCAGCGGATGGCATGAGGATCTACGGCGTCGCGTGCGGGAGTTCGCCGAGCGGGAGGTACGCCCGCGGATTCCCGAGATGGAGGCTTCCAGGACGGTCTCGCACGAGCTGTCCAGGCTCATAGCCCGGCAGGGCTGGATCGGCGTGACCATCGGCAGGGAGTACGGCGGGATGGGGGCCGGGCACCTGGCCAAGACCATCATCATCGAGGAACTGGCCCGCGTCTGCGGGGCCATGGGAGCCATGGCGCAGGCATCCCAGCTCGGCGTCGCCAAGATCATCCACTTCGGCAACGCGCTGCAGCGGCGGACCTGGCTGCCGCGCATCGCGGCCGGCGAGTGCCTGCCGACGATCGCGGTCACCGAACCGGAGTCGGGCGGCCACGTCCTCGGCATGGGCAGCACCGCAGTCCGCGACGGCGACGACTACATCCTCAACGGCCGCAAGGTCTTCGTCGGCAACAGCCACGTCGGCGATGTGCACGGAGTGGTCGTCCGCACCGGTGAGGGCTCGAAGGGGCTGTCCGCCTTCCTCGTCGAGTCCGACCGCCCGGGCTTCTCGCTCGCCCCGCACCGGCCCGCCATGGGCCTGCACGGATTCAGCTTCGGCGAACTCGTCTTCGACAACTGCCGGGTGCCGGCGGCCAATCTGCTCGGCGGCGAGGGCCAGGGTCTGGCCGTCGCCTACTCGTCGAGCGTGCTGTACGGGCGGCCCAACCTCACTGCGGTCTCGCTCGGCATCCACCAGGCGGCCTTCGAGGAGACCACCGCGCTGTGCAGCAAGCGCGAGCGGTACGGTGCACCGCTCGCCCAACTGAACAGCATCAAGCTCAGGCTGGGCAGGATGAAGTCACGGCTGATGACGGCGAGGCTGGCCGCCTACCACGCCGTGCACCTGCTCGACCAGGGGCTGCCGTGCGACGCCGAGCTGATGAACGCCAAGTTCCTCAATCACGAGTCGGCCGTCGAATCGGCCCGCGACGCCATGGAGATCCACGCGGCGAGCGGCCTGTTCACCGACCGCCCCATCGAGCGCTATCTGCGGGACGCGCACCACATCTACGCCCCCGCGGGCACCTCGGACATCCAGCTGCTGCGGCTCGGCGAGGTCGCCCTGGGCACGGCCAGGGGCCAGTGGTCGGAGCGGCTGTCCGGTCTCGTCCGCACCGTCGAGCCGCGCCGCCGGCTGGGACAGCTGGAGACGGCGGGCCTGGGCTGAACGACCGGGAGCCACGGACACAGCGTCGTGCCCGCGGCTCCCGCGCATCGGCCCAGGGCCCCCACCGCACGCGGGGCGTGCGCCCCGCGGCGGCTCAGATCCCGCCCCGGCTCTCCAACTCGTGAATCCGGTCGACCAGTTGCTGGGCCATCGACTTGATGGTGGCCAGGCCGTCCCGCCCCCACGGGTGGGTGTCCGTGTCCACGACGCAGATCGTGCCCAGGGCCATCCCGGTCTTCCAGTCGATGAGCGGCGCGCCCATGTACGAGCGGATGCCGATCTCGTCCACGACGCGGTTCCCGGCGAACCGCGGATAGTCGCAGACGTCCTCCAGCACCAGCGCCTTCTTGCGCACCACGACATGCGGGCAGTAGCCCTGGTCGCGGGTCATCGTCCGGCCGACCTGGTGCTGCTGCTGCGGCGCCGCCTCCAGCTGCACGCCCGGCCGGCCGGCGGCGTACAGACCGGCGAAGTACTGCCGGTTCTCGTCGATGAAGTTGACCATCGAGAACGGCGCGCCGGTGACATGCGCCAGATTGCGCGCGAACTCGTCGAACTCCGGCACGGGGGTGTCCCCGATGCCGAGTTCGCGCAGCCGGGCCACCCGGGCGGGCGCGTCCCGGTCCTCCGGGGTCAGCAGCAGATGGCCGGTCGGGTCGAACGGGGTGTTGTAGGGAACCGGGGCTGACATGCAGGCTCCATTCGGTCGCGGTGAGCTGTCCTCAGCGCGACGGGTTAAGCTCCGCGGGCGAGATGCCGGGAGTCGAGGCGAGCAGGTGCTGGACGAGGGCGATCAACACGCGGGTTCCGGAGTTGCACTGCCGCGCGTCGCACATCACGACGGGGACGTCGGGCTTGAGATCGAGGGCCGCGCGCACCTCTTCGGCGTCGTAGCGGTAGGCGCCGTCGAACTCGTTGACGGCCACGATGAACCCGATGCCGCGCCGCTCGAAGAAGTCGACGGCGGCGAAACAGTGGTCGAGTCGCCGGGTGTCCGCGAGCACCACGGCGCCCAGCGCCCCGTTGGACAGCTCGTCCCACATGAACCAGAAGCGTTCCTGCCCGGGCGTGCCGAACAGATACAGGACGTTGTCCGGACTCAGCGTGATGCGGCCGAAGTCCATCGCCACGGTCGTGGTCGACTTGTCCTCGATGCCCACCAGGCTGTCCGTGCGGGCGCTGACACTCGTCAGCAACTCCTCGGTGCTCAGCGGCTCGATCTCGCTGACCGCTCCGACGAAGGTGGTCTTGCCGACCCCGAAGCCCCCGGCGATGAGGATCTTCAGGGCGGTCGGAAAGGGGTCAGAGCCGCTTGCGAAGGCCATGCAGCACCGCCTCCAGGAGGTTTCGATCGGTCGGGGAGGCCGCCTCTACGACGCGGGGCGCCCGCGTGGTGAGCGCCCTGTGCGTCACGAGGTCGGAGAGCAGAACTTTGGTGATGACGGCCGGCAGCCGCAGATGGGCGGCCACCTCGGCCACCGACATGGGGGCGTCGCACAGCGCGAGGACCTGGTCGTAGTCCGGGCCGAGATACGTCTGCGGCCGGGTGCCGGTGGCCATCACCATGGTCAGCAGGTCGAAGTGGGCCGAGGGACGGGTGCGCCCGTTGCTGACGGTGTACGGCCGTACTAACCGCCCGGCCTCGTCATCGAGCCACGACCCGTCCTCCGCGTCCGTCATGCTCAGCGCCCCGGATCCATCGACGCGCCGGCCGCCTGTTGGCGGGCGGGCGTGGACAGGTACGGGCGGACGCTCTTGACCAGCATGGCCATCTCGTAGCCGAGCACCGCCGCGTCGGCCTCCCGGTCGGCGAGGACGGCCAGGCAGGCGCCGGAGCCCGCAGCGCACACGAACAGCAGCACGGTGTCCAGCTCCACCACCACCTGCCGTACGTCGGCCCCCTGCGCGAACTGCATGCCCGCGCTGCGGGCCAGCGAGTGCAGGCCGGACGCCAGGGCGGCCAGGTGTTCTGCTTCGGCAACTGTGTCGAGCCCGTCGAAGGCCTTCGCCAGTCCGTCGGAAGACAGCAAAAGGGCACTGCGGGTGTAGGGGACCCGCTGGACGAGGCCGGCCAGGAGCCAGTCCAGGTTCTTCGACTGGCCGGCATGCATGTCGCTCACGGTGGCGTTCTTCTCCTCGTTACAAGTACGGAGCCTGCGGTCAGCGAGAGCTGTCGGTGGGAGGCTCATCGGGTTCATGATCAGCGAGGCTGACTCCGCGCTGGAAGCTGGCCATCAGTCCAGGATCGTGCTCCACCTCCTGCTCGTCGTTCCGGCGGGGGGCGGGACCGTTGCGCAGTTCCGGTACCAGGTGCTCCTGTGCGCGGCGCTGCGGCAGCCGCGGCCGGTCGTTCTGGACGTTCCCGCCGTGCGGGGAAGCGTGGTCGTGGTGTGCCGCCGGCGCGCCCGCGCCCCGCGAGTACGGCTGTGCGGGTGCGGGTGCGGGTGCCGGTGCGGGTGCCGGTGCGGGCGCCGCGGTCCGGGCCTGCGGCATCGGCTGCCGCAGGGCGGGCTGCCGGCCGGGTGCCGCCTGCACGGCCTGGTACGGCGCGGGCGGCACCTGGGCCGGGTGACCCTGGGGCGCGGCCATGTGCGCGGGGGGCACCTGCGCCGCGGGGACCCGGGCCTGCGGCAGCTGGGCCTGCGGGGCCTGGTGGGCCTGGGCCTGCGGGGCCTGGTGGGCCTGGGCCTGTGGCAGTTGGGCCTGCGGTATCTGGGCCTGCTGCATCTGGGCCGGCGGTACGTGCGCCTGCGCGGGCACCTCGGCGGGGGCCTGCGCGGGGGCCTCGATCTCCTCGTCGCCGAGCAGCCCGCGCGGGATCACCAGGATGGCCTGGACACCGCCGTAGATGTTGCTCTGCAGCCGGACCGCGATGCCGTGCCGGCGGGCCAGCGCGGACACCACGTACAGGCCGATACGGCCGTCGGCGAGCAGCTTGCTGAGGTCGATCCGGTCCGGCTCGGCGAGCAGCGTGTTGATCCGCGTCTGCTCCTGCAGGGGCATGCCCAGACCGCGGTCCTCGACCTCGACGGCCAGCCCCGCGGTCACCCGCTGGGCACGCAGCAGGACTTGGGCGTGCGGCTCGGAGAACATCGTGGCGTTCTCGACGAGTTCGGCCAGCAGGTGGATGACGTCGGCGACGGCGTGGCCGCGCAGCGTGCCCTCGATCGGCGGCACCAGCTTGACCCGCGAGTAGTGCTCGACCTCGGCGATGGACGACCGCAGCACCTCGGTCAGGGTCACCGGGCGGGTCCACTGCCGGCGGGACACCGAGCCGCCGAGCACGGCGACGTTCTCCGCGTGCCGGCGGATGCGGGTGGCCAGGTGGTCGACGTGGAAGAGACCCTTGAGCAGCTCCGGGTCCTCGACCTCGTTCTCCAGCTGGTCGAGCATGTTGATCGCGCGGTGCACGAGCGACTGCAGGCGCCGGGCGAGGTTGACGAAGACCTCGACCTTCTCCTCGCTGTCCGGCGAGGAGGCGCGGGAGAACTGCGCCGTGCGGGCGACCGCCGTCCTGGCCTGCCACATGCTGACGTTGATCTCGTACGCGAGCCGCCCGAGCCCGTCGCTTCGCGCCGGGGCCTGGTGGGTGAACGGCTGCTGCTCCACCTGCTCGCCCTGCTCCAGCCGGCGCAGCACGTCCTGAAGATCGGCCTGGCCCGCGGCGACCGCGCGGCGCAGCGACTCGTACTGCCGCGACACCGACCGGCTCTCGGCGCGCCCCGCGTACCCGGCGCCGGCCAGGACGCCGCAGCCGAGAACGGCGGCGCCGGTGAGCACGCCCCAGGTGGCCGCGTCGGCGGTGCCCTCCTGGCTGCGCAGTACGAAGAGCACGACGACGGCGGCCAGCAGTGCCATCAGCGCCGCCGGCACCACCGCGAGCCGGACCACGGGCGAGCGGTGGGAACGAATGGCCGAATCTGTCGGCGCGTCCTGTGTCGGCGGCCGGGCATGTCTGTTCCGCGCCGAGGGCGGCGCCGTCACCCGGCCGGGCTCCGAACTCACTGCGTAGGGCGGGGTTTCGGGCATCGGAGTCCTCTCGGTCATGCAGTTGGGGACACGCGGCGCACAGCGCGGACCAACTGTCAACTCCGGTATGGAATCAGACAGTTAATAGGACAGCTACCCTACGCCAATCTCGTTCTTGTGACGTAATTCCCGCATCACGGATACGGCACTGTGACCGGCCAAAACAAGGCGCGGCTCCTCTCTGGCACAGCGGAAACGCGCGTCCGTGAAAGGTTCGTGAATCTCCGGTTCCGGGGCCCTGTTCCGGGCCGTCGGACCGGCGCCGGAACACGGCGGAGGCTCCGGCCTGTTCCGGCCGGAGCCTCCGCTTCCCTTCTCGCTGCTGTGTCGGTGCCTGCGGCACCCTCGCCGTCAGCGGGTCACCGTACGACGATCACCACGGGAGAGTTGCCGTAGCCGTACCCGTAGCCGTAGGGGCTGAAGCCGTACGGACTGAACCCGTAGCCGCCGAACCCGCCGTACCCGCCGAACCCGCAGAATCGGTTGAAGCCGCGGTTGAAGCCACCGAAGCCGCATCCGCCGCCGGTCACCAGGCTGGTGTGCGACAGCGACGCGACGCCGTGCGTAGGGACCGCTGCCGAGGCCGGACTGGCGGCCACTCCCGTTCCGACGATCGCACCGCCTGCGAGGAGAGCGGCGGCCAAGGTTCGCATGACCGGTTTCCTGCGCATATTTCGGCCTCCTTTGCCCCGGTGAGTCCTCACTCATACCGGTGTATCCCCTCGCTCCAGGTAACACCGGATCGGCTGAACGGACCACCCGAGCACCCCGCACCCCGGAGACACCGGGCCCGCGTATCAGCCACCCCCAAGCGGCCGTTCACCGCCCGGAAAGCGGCGATCAGCGCAATCCCGCCCGGAAAGGCCGACCCCCGCCCCCTTCACCCGTTGAGGTGAAGCCCACCACAGACCGTGACACCACAAACCGATGAGCCCCCGAAGGGGCGCGGGGAACTGCGCGCCCAGCCACAACGCACCCGCACATGTCCGACGACACCACGCCCCCTGAAGGGGCGCGGGGAACTGCGCGAACAGCCACAACGCACCCGCAGCCAACCAACAAACCTTGCTTGACGCTGTGGTCGGCCCCGGTGCGGAGCAGGCCGCTGGACCGATCGCAGGGGCGTGACGGAGTCTGGTCCCGTGTCCGAGGACCCCGCTAGCCTTCCGTCGCCGTCCTGGTTCGTGCGGCCCGCGGCCCGTGCCTGGCGCTGCGCGCCCGCGCCCACCGCGGCCAGGGCCTTCCACGCCGCCCTGCCCGACTACGCGCCCACGCCCCTGACCCCGCTCCCCGGCCTGGCGGCTGAGCTGGGCGTGGGCCAGGTCTTCGCCAAGGACGAGTCCTGCCGTCTGGGCCTGCCCGCGTTCAAGGCGCTCGGCGCGTCCTGGGCGATCCACCGCGCCCTCGCCGAACGGGCCGCGAGCGGCGCGGAGCCCGGCCCGGTCACCCTGGTCACCGCCACCGACGGCAACCACGGCCGGGCGGTGGCCCGCACGGCCCGCAGGCTCGGACACCGCGCCCACGTCTTCGTCCCGCAGGACGTGCACCCGCAGGCCGTGGCGGCCATCGCCGCCGAGCAGGCGCAGGTCACCGGGGTTCCGGGGCCGTACGACGAGGCGGTCCGGCTGGCGGCGGACGCGGCGGCGGCGCCGCGCGCCCTCCTGATCCAGGACACCGCCTGGCCGGGCTACGAACGGATCCCGGGCTGGATCGTCGAGGGCTACGCCACCCTCTGCGCCGAGACGGATGAGCAGCTGAGGGCCGCTGGGGTGACCGGCGGCCCCGACCTCGTAGCCGTACCGGTGGGAGTGGGCTCCCTGGCCCAGGCCGTCGTCACCCACTACCGCAGCCGCCCCTCGGGCCGGGCGCCCGCACTGCTGTCGGTGGAGCCGCAGTCCGCCGCCTGTGTCCTGGCGAGCCTGACCCGCGGCGCCCCCGTCACCGTCACCACCGGCGAGACCGCCATGGCCGGGCTGAACTGCGGCACCCCCTCCAGCATCGCCTGGCCCCACCTGCGCCACGGGCTGGACGCCGCGGTCGCCGTCTCCGACGCGGACACCGCCCGCGCGGCCGCCCGCCTGGCCGCCCTCGGCTTCGCGGCGGGCCCCTGCGGGGCGGCCGCGCTGGCCGGCGTCCGTACGATGCTCACCGGCGCGGGCGCCGCCGAACGCCGTACCGCGCTGGCGCTCGACGCGACGTCCGTGCTCGTGCTGCTGAGCACCGAGGGCCCGGCGGCGAACCCGCACGCGCCCACGGCCCCCGGCGCCGTACCCCCGGCATCCTGACCCGCCTCACGACGGGCCTCACGACCGGGCGGCCCGCGAGGACCGTCAACTGCCGGTCGACGCCTCTTGTGGACGCCTCTTTACGCCTCGGAAGGCGGGCCGGAGCGCTCGATCAGACCGTGGATCGCCCGATCGCCGTGCGCGTCCATGGGCGTGGAGTAGTCACCGACGGCCCAGACGCCGCCGGTGCCGCCGGCCGATGCCAGGTCGTAGAAGGTGTAGGACGGCCACGTGGTGTCGCCGTCGGGCGCGAGCGCTCCGGCCTCCTTCGTCCACGCGGTGCCGTCGAAGTGCCAGAAGACCGGCTCCGCACGCGCCGGCTCGGTCTGGTCGTTGCCGGTGACCCACAGCCCGCCGCGGCCGTCGGAAACGATCGCGTGCAGGTAGAGGTCGGCGAGCGCTCCCGTGATGTCCTTCCACGTGGTGCCGTCCCAGTGGGCGACGCTCGGCACCGGCGGATCGGCATCGGGCCCGTCGGCCCACCCGGCGACGTACACGCTGTCCGGTGCCACGGCGGCGATCTTGGCGGTGTCCGTACCGGTCCGTACGGGAGGCTCCTCCATCAGCGTCCAGGTGGTGCCGTCCCAGTGGTACGTCACCGGGTGGCCCCCGTCCACCGGGTACTGCATGCCGGTGGCGTAGGCGTCGTCCGCCGAGAGGGCGTCGATGTCCCGGATGTCGACCCGGTCCGGCAGCGCGAAGGTCTGCCATGTGCCGTCGGAGTAGGTGTAGAGCGCGTTGCCGCCCTTGAAGAGGCGTCCGGGTACGGCATCGATCGGCACCTCCGGCCAGGAGTCGTCGGCGGGCCCGGCCGTGGGCACGCTGGTCCAGCGCCGCCCGTCGTAGTGCACGAGCGCCTGGTCCCGCTGCACCGTGCCGTAGGCCCAGACGTCGTCCGCGGCCACGGCGCTGACCGACGACCACTGCCAGACCGCGGGGAGCCCCGGAGCGGTGTCCTTGCTCCACTTCGCGCCGTCCCAGCGCATGATGACGCCCTGGCCGCCCGTCCTGCCGACCGCCCACGCGAGATCGTCGGTGACGGAGGAGACGGACATCAAGGACTCGGCGGGGCTGGTGCCGGACAGGGAGACCTCCCAGCCGGACTGCGTCGCCGCGCCGGCTCCGCCTGCCGTGAGCACGACGGAGGCGAGGGCCAGGGAGGTGACCGCGGTGCGCGTGAGGTGCCGTATGAGCATCAGTGAGCGTTCCTTTGCGGTGGAGGGAAGGCTGCCGTCAGCCGAATGCGGGGTGTGGCCGCTCGGCTACGGAACCAGACCACCGGTGCACCCGGATGGTTGTAGCCCCCGGCCCACCGGAAGAGCCCTCGACGCAGGCCAGCCCCATGCGGAGTTCTCCGGAGCGGTGTTCCCGGGGCGGGTGTTCCCGGGAGCGGGGCTCCTTGATCCGGACCGGCCCGGCGTCACCGGTCCCGGACACCGAGGAATGCCGAGAAGCCGAGTCGCCATCGCGGCTCGGCTTCTCGTTCTCGTGAGGCACCGGAGACGGCCAGGGACCGGCTGCCGGAGCCACCGCACTCGTGACCTAGGCTGCCCGGGACCGCGCGGCACGCGGCCCCGGGGCGGGCTCCGGTACCTCCTGGAGCACGAAGGTCTCGTCTTCCCCGAAGTCCGGGGCTCGGAAAGGGTTCGTCGTCGGGCGCGGCGATGCCGGCGCCGTACGGCGGGGCTGCCCTTCCATGGCGGAGAACAGCGACGTCAGTTCGATGAGAGGTCTCGCTTTCGTTGCAGGTCCCCGAAGGGGCCTGGCGTGCCGGACCGGGCACAGCGGTCCTACAGCTTGGTCATCTTGGCGTACGGGCTCAAGATCCGCATCTGCGCCGAGCCGAAATCCACGAGCGCCGCGATTCCGTCCTCGATGCCGATGACCCGGCCGAGGCCGTACATGTCGTGTGTGACCTGGTCGCCCACGGCGAAGTGCTTGGGAGCCGGTGCGACCGGGGGTTTGAAGGGGCTGGTGGGCAGATGACGCTTCGGTGCAGCAGGCTTTGTCATTGCCCCCAGTATGCGCCTATGCACCGCGCCGGTGGCCGACTCCGAGGGGTTGAGGTGGCCGATCGCACTCCGCTCCGGCGACAGCCGAGCCCGCCGACCGGTCGGCGGACGGGCGGGGTCGGGCGGTTCGGCATCCTGGAAGGCCGGACCGCCCGTACTCTTCGTGGTATCTACGGCGTCACATAGCGGGCGCCGAACACTGGAGGCAATACCTCGTGCTGATCGCTCAGCGTCCCTCACTGACCGAAGAGGTCGTCGACGAGTTCCGTTCCCGGTTCGTGATCGAGCCGCTGGAGCCGGGCTTCGGCTACACCCTCGGCAACTCGCTCCGTCGT